>CANKON010000100.1 GCA_947484105.1 Methylococcaceae bacterium
ATTGTTTGATCAAAATACGCCCGCTTTTGTTAGTGCTACTCAAAGCGATGAAATTATCACTATCGACGCAGGTATCAAAAATAAACCGCAAATTTTAAAAAATAAACCGTTGAACATTTTTGTTTTATCGTTGTTTTTTATTACGGTCACGCGAAATAGCTTGCGACAAATTTTGAATCAAATCGCGCCAAACACTAATTTTCGCTTTTTTAATCTTTCTGCGCCGCGTGCGCCGCCCATTTTTCTTTTTCGTTAAATTCCATTTTCTACACATTTTAAAATTTATTTAGGAATTACTTATGAAAAAGAAAATTATCACTGCCAGCGTTTTAGGCTTGATGGCATTTAGTGCAGGACCTGTTTTTGCAACAGAATCGATTGCATTTTCACTCAATGTTTATCCGACGTGTACAGGCTGTCACACCAACGCAAATTTAAATACCGCTGATAAAGGAAATTTAAAAGCGGCAGCAAAAACAGCTTACAACAAAGATAAAAGAACATTATCTGGATTAAAAGATTTTTTAGCCATTTCAACAACACCTGCAATAACGTGTACATTGCCCGAAGTTTTGAACACGGCAAAAACAGCGTGTGTTACGCCACCGCCACCAACTTGTGTTGCACCTAAAATTTTAAATGCTGCACAAACGGCGTGCGTTGCTCCACCGCCACCGACTTGTGTTTCACCTGAAATCTTGAATACAGCAAAAACCGCTTGTGTCACACCGCCCCCAACTTGTAGCGCAACTGAAATTTTAAATGCCACTAAAGATGCGTGTGTTGCAAAACCTGTTGTTCCAACTTGTAGCGCAACGGAAGTTTTAAACGCGGCAAAAACCGCTTGCATCGCAAAACCAACTACGCCAGTCAAAAACACAAAACCAAAATTAAATCCTGTTAAAGCACAATGGGATGTACAAGTTGGTGAAACATTGATGATTCCATTATCCGTCATTGATGATGAAGAAGATGAATTTACGATTGCAACTAGCAAATTAGTGGGTTCAACATTGAGCGATGTTTATCAAAACGATGCAGGATTTCCAACCATTGATTTTGAATGGACACCCACGCTTGCAAACGTGAATAAAATTCAAGGGATTGCATTCCAAGCGAAAGAAACTGCAACTGCGAAAAAATACACCTCAAATAAAGTGGCTGTAAAAGTGCGTGTTTGGGCAGCTGGCGATCGTGATGCTGCTTCGATTACGAAGTTAAACGTGATGACCAGTAAATTTTCAGCGGGCACGTTGAAACTCGCAGGAAATGTGAAATTTAATAATTTACTGACAGCGACTGAACGCCAAGCGTTTATTGACCAAGCGTTACCTTTAACGGTTAATGATGCAAGCGGTTCAAATCTTAATTCAGATTCGGTAACGTGGAGCAAAAATGGAAATTGGATAGTTTCAATTCCAATGATTTCTGCACCTTGCGATATTACGTTAGAATTTGCTGGGCAAAATGCAAGCCGAAAAGTAATTGGTTGCTCACAAATCGCTCAAACAAATAGCGATAACATTCTTGCTGCAAATGATGACCACGACGACGATGATGACCATGACAAAAAAGACGATTCACATAAAAAACACGATGATTAAAATGGTTTTATGTTTTTAAAACGACTGACTACATTATTCAAAATTGGCTGGGCAACAAAAAAAGTTCGTGCCAGTCAAAATGAAACCGAAAAATTACTCGCGCAACGGGCATTAGTAGCTTTACTCGCCGATGCACGTGGCATTAGTTTAAAAGTCGGACAGCTTTTCGCTGCCGTTGAAGGCGGCAGCGAATTTCAATCACTAACCGATAGCGTTCCTGCGTTGCCCTTAAAAATCATGTTGCCAATTTTGGAAAAAAGTTTGGGTTTCGCGCCGAAAAAAGTTTTCAAAAACATTCAACCTGCAACCGCCGCCGCGTCATTAGGACAAGTGCATTTAGCTGAATTTCAAGACGGAACACCCGTTGCAATAAAAATTCGTTATCCCGACATTGCCAACGCGGTTCATGCGGAATTAAAACTCGCTGATTTAATGCCAAATGTAGGAAAAACGAAAGAATGGGGTTTTGATTTAAATGCGTATAAACAAACGCTTTTTGATACGTTAGAACGCGAACTGGATTATCGAAGCGAAGCACGAATGCAAACGTTTTTTCGTGAAAATGTGTGTGTGCCACGCTTAGAAATTCCGCGTGTTTATGCTGAATTTAGCAGTGATTGTGTTTTGGTACAAAGTCGCGCAACGGGCGTGACGTTTCCTGAAATCATAGATTGGTATGAATCAGAACGCCGACTGATTGCTGAAACGTTGTTACAAACGTTGTTCACATCTGTTTTTGTCACAGGCGAAATTCACGCTGACCCGCACAATGGCAACACTTTTTACAATCACGAAAATCACGGTTCGATGGTGACATTGTTGGATTTTGGCTGTACTGTTTCATTGAGTGAATCGCGCCGTTTAGCGTTATTAAAATTGATTTTGGCGTGTCGTGAAAAAAGCGAAGTTAATCCATTTGATTGTTTTGTGGCATTGGGTTTTGATGCCGAAAAACTCACGCATATTCAAGGCGCGTTGCCGTTATTGAGTCAATTTTTATTTCATCCGTTTTTGGTCAATCATGTTTTTAGATTGGAAGAATGGCAACTCGAAAACAAAATAACCAACTTGTTAGGTGAAAAAAAATGGTGGTTTCGTTCGGCTGGCACATCAGATTTAATTTTGTTGATGCGAGCATTTCAAGGTTTAACCCAGCAATTACAACAATTGCGAATCAATTTGAATTGGTGGGATTTGCTTGAAAAAAGTGTCGGGCAAAATGTGTTGCAACAAGCTCAAAATTTATCTTTACCGTCAATAAATGTGAATCAAGCAAACTTCAAAACACTAGATTTTTCAGCGCAAGCCCAAAAATTACACGTCAAAATTACGCAAAATAATCAGCCGTTAGTGGCAGTTGAATTGCCAGCAGAAACCGCGTTGGATTTGAAAAATTTCATTCCCGAAAATGTGCGTTTAGAATTAGAGCAACGCGGAGAAATCGATTTAACGGCGATTTTGGAACGATTAAAAACCGAAGGTTTAAGTCCGCAAAACTTGTTTGATTGTTCAATCGATGAAAAACATTATCGTGTTTGGTTAGCTTAAAAAAAACGGCGTATCAAAATACGCCGTTTTTATTGTTAATTCCAACGCATCACAGGAACAGACGAAATTGAATTTTTCGGTGAACCGTCAATCAATTTATCGCTGTAAGCGAGATAAACCAACACATTGCGTTTTTTATCGTAGAAACGCACAACTTGTAATTTTTTGAAAATCAACGAACGACTTTCTTTAAAAACGGTGTCGCCATTTTTCAAATTCTGCAATTTTGCCACGTCAATCGCACCAATTTGACGACAAGCAATTGATGCTTCCGAAGGGTCTTCTGCTAAACCGACTGCACCTTTTAAACCGCCTGTTTGCGCTTTTGAAACGTGACAGGTTAC
Organism: Methylococcaceae bacterium; assembly: GCA_947484105.1. Classification (GTDB taxonomy): domain Bacteria; phylum Pseudomonadota; class Gammaproteobacteria; order Methylococcales; family Methylomonadaceae; genus UBA10906. The sequence continues at coordinate 3,497 of CANKON010000100.1, forward strand.
ACCCGCAACATCAGGGTCATCGAAGGCTTCAATGATAATTTTGCTGTTTGGACTAAGCAAATTAAACGTGGTTGAAACTTCGCCGATTTCTTCCGCCATCGCTGAAAATGCAAAAGTTGCTAAAATGCCAAAAGCGAATTTCCTCAACATCATTTTCATAAAAACAAACTAATCGGTTTGAACAAATCGTTAATCGTGCGACCTGTTGCATTTTCACCAATCGCGTGCATTTTCCATTCACCATTGTGACGATAAACTTTCGCCATAATTTGAGCGGTGTGCGAGCCTTGCGACGATAACGTATAACGTGCAATTTCGCTTTGATTCGCGCCATTAAGCAATCGGCAATACGCATTTGCAACGGCATCAAACGTTTGTCCTGTAAAAGAATTTACGGTGAAAACTAATGCCGTTACGCTTTCAGGAACGCGACTTAAATCGACCACAATTTGTTCATCGTCGCCGTCGCCTTTGCCAGTACGATTGTCACCGCTGTGTAAAATGCTGCCGTCTTTGCTTTTAAGTTGACCAAAATACACCGCATCAACAGGTTTATCACCCGCAAATAAAATGCACGACGCGTCTAAATCAATTGAGCTTTCGCTCGAACCGCCGCCGAATAATCCGCCCAACAAACCTTTTTTCGCTTCGCCTTGTTTTGAATCCCAGCCTAAGCCCATCACAACTTTCGTTAATACGCCGCCTGCTTCTTTTTCAAGCGAAATTTTCTGCCCTTTTTCGAGATTAACTGCCATTTTCGTATCCTAGACGCTTACGCCAAAAGAAGTGGCTAATGGAGCCAATCCACCTGCGAAACCTTGTCCTACTGCTCGGAATTTCCAGTCGCCTGCATTGCGATACAATTCGCCGAAAATCATCGCCGTTTCGGTTGAAGCGTCTTCACTCAAATCGTAACGGGCAATTTCTGCGTTGCCATCTGCATTGATAACACGAATGTAAGCGTTTCTAACTTGTCCAAAATTTTGTTTGCGCGTTTCGCCTTCGTGAATCGTGACGCAAAACGTGATTCTATCTACATCAGCAGGCACTTTTGATAGCTCAATGTTTAAAGTTTCATCATCACCTTCGCCTGCGCCCGTTTTATTATCGCCCGCGTGTTGAACTGCGCCATCTGCGACAACTTTATTGTTGTAAAAACAGAAATCGCCATCGTTACGCACTTTGCCATCAGTTTTGAGTAAAAATGCGTTGGCATCTAAATCGAATGCTGCGCCGTCTGTTGAACGTTCTGACCACCCTAATCCTACTACGATTTTGTTTAAGCCTGGTGCTTCTTTGCTTAAATTAACGTTGCCGCCTTTGCTTAATGAAACTGCCATTTTGTACGCTCCAAATTTATAATTATGAATTTAAAAAAACGCTTTCGCGCGCTGTTATTATGCGGCTTGAATGTGTAAAAACAAGGGCAATTTTTGCGGTCGCTGTAACGACTTTTTTGCCACCTGTCAACGTAGTTAAACCAAAATTTTTCTGCTAAACTTCGCCCCGCAGTTTCAGAAAAATAATAATAAACGAGAGAACAATAAAGCGTGGTTTGATAACAAAACCGCGCTTTTTTTCGCTGTATTGATTTGACCATTCCCAGAGTAACCATGTCCGAAAGTTATTTACTTGAACGCGATCCCACCCTCGACGCTTTAAAATCACCACCTAATTCGATTCATGCTGAACAGTCTGTTTTGGGATCATTGATTATTGAAAATAGTGCATGGGATTCGGTGGCTGACAAACTTTCAGAAATCGATTTTTATCTTCGTTCACACAAACTCATTTTTCGCACAATTTCTCAACTCGCCGACCAACAAATTCCGTTCGACATTATTACGTTGTCCGAATCGCTCAAATCGTTGGGGCAATTAGAATCTGTCGGCGGATTATCGTATTTGATCGTATTGTCAAAAGATACACCTTGCGCGACAAATGTTGAGGCTTACGCCAACATCGTGCGTGAAAAATCCGTTTTACGTCAATTGATTAGCGCAGGCACAACGATTGCTAATTCGGTTCATCAAACCGAAGGACGCAGCACGCAAGAATTACTTGAAAATGCGGAACAACTCGTTTTTAAAATCGCAGAACAAACCCAAAAAAGTACCGAAGGTGGTTTCATTAACATTCGTTCTTTGGCGAAAAAAACCATTGAAAAAATTGAATTGCTTGCAGAAATGGACGGTTCAATCACAGGGGCATCGACAGGTTTTGATGATTTAGATACGTTGACTTCGGGTCTGCAACCTTCGGATTTAGTGATTTTGGCGGGTAGACCGTCGATGGGTAAAACCACGGTGGCAATCAAC
>CANKON010000101.1 GCA_947484105.1 Methylococcaceae bacterium
ACCATGTCCGCGCCTTCTTGCAAATCGAGTGCAACTTCACGCAACGCTTCATCCGAATTCGCACAATCCATTTGATAACTGTATTTATTGCCTTTACCTAAATTGCTCGAAGATCCGACGGCATCTCTAAAAGGACCATAAAAACTAGACGCATATTTTGCTGAATACGCCAAAATTTTGGTGTTAATGTAGCCATGATTTTCTAACGCGTCTCGAATTGCACCGATGCGCCCATCCATCATGTCCGATGGTGCCACAATATCTGCACCAGCCTTCGCGTGTGACAACGCTTGTTTAACTAAAACATCAATCGTTTCATCGTTTAAAACGTAGCCATCTTCGTTAATCAAACCGTCTTGTCCGTGTGACGTAAAAGGGTCAAGCGCGATGTCAGTAATAATGCCCAATTCAGGTACGGCTTCTTTTAACGCTCGAACCGTGCGTTGCACTAAGCCATTTGGATTATAGGCTTCAACGGCATCGTCAGATTTCTTTTCAGCTGAAACAACAGGAAACAATGCAATCGCGGGAATCCCCAAAATATAAAGTTCACGTGCTTCTTCAATCAGTAAATCTAGCGACAACCGTTCGACACCAGGCATCGAATCAATCGTTTCACGTTTATTTGTGCCTTCGACCACAAAAACGGGATAAATTAAGTCATCAACTGTGAGTTTATTTTCACGCATTAAGCGGCGTGAAAAATCATTTTTACGCATTCGTCTCATGCGTGTGTTGGGAAATTTAATGTTATGATATGCCATGTTTTTTATACTTTTTTTGAGATTTTTTTATGAGAATTAAGCACTATACCTTATTTATTTTGTTTCTAGTATGCTTGGGCTTCATGCCAATTACGAGAGCTTCTGCTGGTGATTTGTCTGCGCCGCAACAAGCAATTTCTGATGCGTCGGATAAATTTCAACAAAAAATGCAAGACCCCAACTTTTTAAAAGATTTTAACAAACTCACACAATTTGTTGACCAATCGATTAACCCGCACGTTGATTTTGATAAAATCGCGGCTTTGGTTTTAGGTAAAGCATGGAAAGCAGCCACACCTGATGAACAAAAACGTTTCAAAAAAGAATTTCAAACTTTGTTAGTTCGCACTTATTCACGCGCGTTTTCGGAATTTAAAGAATGGACGATTCGTTTTTTGCCTTCTGAAATGGAAGATGGCGCGACAAAAGTCGTCGTAAAAACCGAAGTTTTACAACCAGGTATTCAACCGATTGCCGTAAATTATCGAATGTATTTAACAAATGGTGAATGGAAAGCCTACGACATCATGATTGAAGGTGTCAGTTTAGTTACAAATTACCGCACCACGTTTAGCGATGAAATTCAAACCAAAGGCTCGCTCGATGCAGTGATTGACGGTTTAGTAAAACGTAATGCTGAAGCGTTAAAAAACTCTTGATTCAAACCAACATTCACTTTTTTATGGCGCAAAGTTTTAACTTTTGCGCCTTTTTCATTTTCGATGACTTCAATTAAAGATTCCCTTTACAGCCAACCACTCGGACAAATCAGTAGTTTTACGTTTGACGACCACGTTGCAAATGTTTTTCCTGATATGATTTCGCGTTCTGTACCAGGTTATCAAACGATGATTGCGGCAATTGGATTATTAGCAGGACGTTTTGCAACACCAAATAGCGTTTGTTACGATTTAGGCTGCTCGCTTGGGGCGGCTTCATTCTCAATGCAAAAAAATATCATGGCTGAAAATTGCAAAATTATCGCTGTCGATAATTCAAAAGCGATGCTTTCGCGTTTTGAAAGTATTTTAACGCCTGATAAAACGCCGATTGAATTGCATTGCGCCGATATTAGAGAAATTGAAATTAAAAATGCGTCCATCGTTGTGCTGAATTTTACGTTGCAATTTTTGCCCGTTGAAGACCGTGAAAAATTACTCGCGAAAATTTACGACGGACTTTTACCGAACGGCGCGTTAATTATTTCTGAAAAATTAGCGTTTGATGATTTACGCCAACATGAATTACAAATCGATTTGCATCACGAATTCAAAAAAGCGCAAGGTTATAGCGATTTAGAAATTAGCCAAAAACGTACCGCGCTTGAAAATGTATTGATTCCCGAAACCTTCACCACGCATCAAAATCGGCTGAAATCTGTGGGGTTTAACAGTGCTGAATTGTGGTTTCAGTATTTTAATTTTGCTTCATTTATTGCGTTGAAATAATGGATTATTCAAATTTATACAAAGAGTTAAAAGCCGAAAACGTTGAATTTTGGGCGGATTTGTTGCGCGTGCAAATCGCCGATGCTTTTGATACGACAAAGCACGGTGATTTAATTCGTTGGCAAAGCCAACTTGAAAATTTGCCGAAAGTTATCGCCGCTCAATGTGATATTTCCATCGACACTGTAAAACTAGGAAATGCTGATGAAATCACACCTGCACTGCAAACCGAATTAAAAGAAAAATTGCAGGCATTTTGCCCGTGGCGCAAAGGTGGTTTTGATGTTTTTGGCATTCATATTGATACCGAATGGCGTTCAGATTGGAAATGGCAACGCCTTGAAAGTCATATTTCACCGCTTAAAAATCGCCTAGTTTTAGATGTCGGTTGCGGCAACGGTTATCACTGTTGGCGAATGCTGGGTGCAGGGGCAAAGCGCGTCATTGGCATCGACCCGATGCTTTTGAACGTGACGCAATTCCAAATTATCAAAAATTTTTATAATAACGATGCGCCAATTGATGTGTTGCCGATTGGCATTGAAGCGTTGCCAGCAAAATTAAATTGTTTTGACACGGTTTTTTCGATGGGCGTTTTGTATCATCGTCGCTCGCCGATTGATCATTTATTTGAATTACGCGACTGTTTGAAATCAGGCGGCGAATTGATTTTGGAAACGCTTGTTATCGATGGCGAATTAGGCGACACATTGTTACCCAAAGACCGTTACGCGCAAATGCGAAATGTGTGGTTTTTACCAAGTTGTGCGACGCTGGTAAGTTGGTTGGAGCGTTGCGGATTTCAAAATGTGCGTGTCGTTGATGTTACAGTGACTTCGACCGACGAGCAACGCACCACCGACTGGATGCGTTTTCATTCGTTAAAAGATTTTTTAGATTCTGAAAATTCATCGCTAACGTGTGAAGGCTTGCCCGCACCAAAACGGGCAATTTTAATCGCGAACGCGCCGTAAAAAGAATGCCACTATCACCGCAGAAATTAAAAATAAACTGCCTAAACTTAACATCGCAAAGGTTGGATTTACATTTTGCGAAGCTGCAAAGCTGTAACTGCCAACCGCTGACAACATCGCTAAATTTTGAAAAAATCCTTGTAACGCAATGGCTTGTCCACTGCCAATCGTTTTATTTCCTAATTCTTGCAACGCCGCGTTAATGGGCACGATAAACATTCCCCCCATCGTGCCAATGAAAAATAAAACACTTCGTGCCATCCAAATTGTATTTGTAAAGCTCAACGTGATAATCAAAATAGCCATGCCATAAGCGGCAAAACGGGTGCGTCGTAAATGTTCCAAAGGAATCAATCGCGGCACAATCGCTGACCCCACAACAATACCAATTGCCAGAAATAACGTGAGTTGCGCGATGTCAGTTGCGCTGTGTAAATCTAAAACTAACGGCGACCAAGCCACTAAAATCACCCGCAACGTTGCCGCACTCGCCCAAAATAATGCCCCACCCAAAATCACAAATCGAGCGCGTGCTGAACAAAAAAATGTCGGCATTTGTACAAAAAAACCGTGAGGTGCGGTGATGTTTTTTGCTTTTGAATTCAAAAAATTAGCGATTGCCGCTGAAAATAAAAATAAAGAAATCGCCCCAATTAACGCACCGTGAATAGAAGCATCGGCGACTTTTGCACCAATCGTCATGCCTAGCAAAATTGCCAAAATTGTCGAGCCTTCAATCCAACTATTTGCTTTAACTAATTCATCGTGATTAACGAGTTCAGGCAAAATGCCATACTTTGCAGGGCTGTAAATGGCTGCACCACTTCCCACAATCGCATACGCAATCAACGGTTCAACGTTTAAAAACAACAAACCTGCCCCACACGCTTTTAATAAATTCGCAGCAATTAAAACGCGGGCCTTCGGAAATGTATCGGCAAATATTCCCACCCAAGGCGCAAGTAAAACAAACGCAATTAAAAATGAACTTTGCAACGCAGGAATATACCAATTTGCAGGGTTTGCACTTTGCATTACCAGCGCAATCACGGTAAATAAAATTGCGTTATCTGCAAAAGCAGACAAAAATTGAGCGATTAAAAGGGCTAAAAAAGATTTATTCATAGCAAAAAATCCGTCACAGCCGCTAAAAAGGCTTGAGGTTGTTGAACATGAATCCAATGTTCCGCATCGGGAATAACCTGAATTTGTGCGAAAGGAAATAACGTTTTAGTACTATTTTCTTTGATATATTTTGAATTGCCACCCGCCAAAAATAAAGTCGGTTTAACAAATTGCGACACGTTTTCTATATTTGGAAAAAGTAAAATGTTAGCCGCGTTATCTTGAAAAATATCTAAATCAATTCGCCATTCGTAACAACCGCCGCTTTTTAATACTAAATTTTGCAGTAAAAATTGTCGATAACTTAGCTCTGGAATAATGCTGGCAAGTAATAATTCGGCTTGTTTGCGATTTTTTAATTCGGAAAGTGGCAAATTTTTCAGTGCGTTAATCAGTGGTTCAAAACTGTGTTTGTAAGCGATTGGCGCAATATCAACGACAATTAAATTCTGCACCAAATTTGAATAATTCAGTGCGAACCACATCGCTGTTTTACCGCCCATGCTGTGACCGAGCAATGAGACGTTTTTCAAATTTTTTTGCGCGATAAAATCAGCCACATCCGTCGCCATCGTTTCATAATTCATCGTTTCAGAATGTGGTGACGCACCGTGATTTCGGGCATCTAAAACATAAATACAAAAATTTATCGCGAATTTTTCTGCAATCGCTCGCCAATTTCGTGAGGAGGCAAAAAAACCGTGCAAAATAATCAATGGTGGATTTTTTGATTCGCCAAATTGTTCAAAAGCCAATTCCATCGTCTTAAATTAACACTAAATTATCACGGTGAATCAATTCTAAATCGTCGGCGTAACCGAGTAATTTCTCAAATTCGTGGCTACTCTTACCCGCAATTTTTTGTGTTTCTTCGCTACCGTAATTGACCAAACCGCGTGCAATTTCAACACCGTTTGAATCTAAACAAGATACCAATTCACCGCGTTCAAATTGTCCTGTTGCCCACTTAACGCCAACTGCTAATAAACTTTTGCCGTTATTTTTAAGCATTTCCACCGCCCCATCGTCTAATACTAATTGCCCTTTGACTTGTAATTGTCCAACAAGCCATTGTTTTCTAGCGGCTAATGGTTCGAGATTAGGTAAGAAATGTGTGCCGATTTTTTCACCGCGCAAAACGACATTTATCACATCTTGCGTAACACCTGCTGCGACAACCGTTGCTGCGCCAGAACGCGCGGCAAGTCTTGCGGCGCGTACTTTTGTTGACATTCCACCGCGTCCCAAACCGCTACGGCTATCGCCTGCCATACTTTCTAAACGGTCGTCGTTAACATGAATTTCTGAAATTAACGTCGCGTCAGGATTCACGCTCGGATCAGCGGTAAATAAACCTTGTTGATCGGTAAGAATAATCAGCAAGTCCGCTTCGACTAAATTCGCCACTAATGCCGCTAACGTATCGTTATCACCAAAGCGAATTTCTTCGGTTGCAACGGTATCATTTTCGTTAATCACGGGAACCA
>CANKON010000102.1 GCA_947484105.1 Methylococcaceae bacterium
AAGTAAAATTCACTATTGAAAAATAGAAGTAAAATCAATAATTTACAAACTTGTGTAGATACTTATGGTACTAAGGGGGAGTATTGGGGTAAAAAGGGTAAATAATATGCAAAAAAGAAAAAATGAAACAGAAATAAAAACCTGAAAGCCTTTATTTATTTGACTTTACTTAGATGTTATTTTCGGTTGTTTGATAACTTCACTTTCCAATACAAAAACTGGAAAAAATTTTCCCTAACAAATCGTCTGAAGTAAATTCGCCAGTAATTTCGGCTAAATGTTGTTGTGCTTGACGTAAATCTTCGGCAACCAATTCGCCTGCCAACGCATTCTGTAATTGTGATAACGCTTGCTCCACAAATTCGTGCGCGGTTTTTAAGGCTTCTAAATGACGACGACGTGCAATAAACACATTTTCTGCACTCGCATTGAAACCGACAAATTCTTTTAAATGTGACGTCAATAAATCTAAACCTAGATTTTTTTTAATCGATATATAAATCGCCGTGCCGTTCTCAGTCGTTTGAATTTGCGGTTCACGCGGCAACAAATCAATTTTGTTATAAACGCGAATCACTTCAACAGCTGTTGGTAAAGTTGTTGATAACTTTTCAATTTCACTTTCTGATTCGCGCGAATCAATGAGTAACAAAATCAAATCGGCTTTTGCCATTTCAACATGAGCGCGTCGAATGCCTTCTTGTTCGACCACGTTATCGGCTTCACGCAAACCTGCAGTATCAATAATGTGTAGAGGCATTCCGTCTAATTGAATTCGCTCACGCAACACGTCCCGCGTTGTTCCCGCCATTTCCGTCACAATCGCTGCATCATGTCCCGCAAGTGCATTGAGCAAACTCGATTTTCCTGCATTCGGTTTGCCTGCTAAAACGAGCGTCATGCCATCACGCAACAATCGCCCTTGTTGCGCGATCGCCTGAATTTGCTCAAGCCGTTTCAACAACGCTTGCAAGCGTCGCTCGATAATGCCATCACTTAAAAAATCAATTTCCTCATCAACAAAATCAATTGCCGCTTCAACATAAACACGCAAATACGTCAGTTCTTCGACTAATTCATGGATTTGTGTTGAAAAAACACCTTGCATGGATTTTTGTGCAGAACGTACTGATTGTTCAGTGGTACTGCTGATTAAATCCGCAACGGCTTCGGCTTGCGCCAAATCGAGTTTGTTATTCAAAAATGCCCGTTCGGTGAATTCGCCAGCGTTTGCCAAACGAGTGCCTAACGCTAAAACCCGTCGCAACAGCATATCCAAAACGACTGCGCCGCCGTGACCTTGTAGTTCTAAAACGTCTTCACCTGTGTAGGAATTGGGATGGGGAAAATAAATAGCTACGCCTGAATCTATCGTTTCGCCTGATTCATCAAGAAACGGTGAATAAACAGCGTGGCGGGGTGGAAGATTTTTTGAAAGTAATTTTGAGGCGATTTCTAAAACCAATGTTCCAGAAATCCGAATGATGCCCACACCACCATTGCCTGGTGGTGTCGCAATTGCAGCGATTGTATCCCCCCCTTTTTGAAGGGGGGCAGGGGGGATTTTCATTACTTCTCGTTTTCGATTTTTTTCGTGATGTAGGTTTGTTGCAGAATCGACAACGTGTTGTTGATTACCCAGTAAAGCACTAAACCCGCAGGGAAGAATAAGAAAAAGACCGTAAAGACAATCGGGAACATTTTCATGACTTTCGCTTGAACAGGATCAATCGGTGGTGGATTCAAACTTTGCTGAATCTTCATGCTGATCCCCATAATCACTGGCAACACAAAGAATGGGTCTTGAATGGACAAATCTTGAATCCACAACATGAACGGTGCTTGACGGAATTCAACCGTTTCGCTAAGTACCCAATACAACGCCATAAACACAGGAATTTGAATCAAAATGGGCAAACAACCGCCCAATGGATTTACTTTTTCTTTTTTGTACATCGCCATCATTTCAGTATTGAAACGTTGACGATCATCTTTGAAACGCTCTTGCAATTCTTTCAACCGTGGCTGAATTTTTCGCATTTTCGCCATCGATTTGAAACTCGCATTCGACAATGGGAAAAAGAACAATTTAATCACAAATGTCACGCCCATGATTGCTACGCCCCAATTACCAACCAAATCATGAATTTGATTGAGCAACCAGTAAATAGGTTTGCCGATAAAGGTTAAAACGCTGTAATCAACAGTTAATTCTAAACCTGTAGCGGTTTTCTCCATCAACGGCTGAATTTTAGGACCCGCGTAAAGTTGTGCTGCAAAATTTGCTTCGGTGTTCGCTGCCACTGTAACCGCTGGCGAATACGTTCCAATCACATACTGACCTAGTTTTAATTCTTTACTGTAAAAATGATTTTCTTGGTCAGCAGGTGGAACCCACGCAGACGCGAAATAATGTTGAATCATTGCAGTCCAACCGCCAACGCTTGCCACGTCAAGGTTTTCATCGTGCATATCGTCAAAATCAACTTTTTGATATTTTTTCGCTTCAGTGTAAATCACGCCACCGTCATACGCACGCATCCCGCTAGTCAGCATTCCACCTTTGTTTTCAGTATCTGGCGTTTTGAGTAATTGGCTATATTGACGACCTGTCCACGCGGCTTGCGAACCATTTTTAACATTTTGCGCTAAGTCGATTTCATAACTGCCGCGTTTAAATGTAAACGTTTTAGTCACTTGCAAACCGTTTGCATCTGTCCACGTCAAAGGGACGTTTAACGAATTTTGACCTGCTTCTAAAACATAGTTGTCTTTTGGTGCAGCAAAAATACTGTGGTGATTTGCCGCTTCAACTGAACCTGTGCTGGTAATTAAGCCGCTTTGCGCAACAAATAATTTAGCTGCTTCACCGTTGAAAATTCGTACGGGATTTTTGTTGATTTCAGGAATCGCAAAACCAAACATATCGCGCAATTTGTTCACAGCCGTGTTTTCGTGTTCGACAGGATAAGCAAGTAAGTCTAAATTCTGAATCGTGCCGCCTTCGGTGTTAATTTCTAACGCTAACACGTCAGTCATAATTTTTATGACTTTCGCAGTTGAAGCCTTCGCAACTTCGGGAGTTGCCGCCTGCATTTGTGCGGGTGTTCCCGCAGGCAAATCGTCACGCACATTGGCGTTTTCGACAGCCGATTGAATCACAGGCTTTGGATTGTAATCGGCTTCCCAGGCTTGTTGTAGCATGAACACAAGCATTGCAAAGGTCACGATGAGTAAAAATCTTATATTGTCCATGTTTATTATTTACCGATTTTTTCTGGGACAGGATCGATGCCGCCTTCGTGAAAAGGATGACATTTCGCTAATCTTTTGAGAGTGAGATAAGACCCGACAACGCTACCGTGACGCTCAACCGCTTCTAAAGCGTAACTCGAACAACTCGGATAAAAACGACACACATTTCCCAAAGCGGGGCTAATGAAATAGCGATAAAATTTTATGGGAGCAGTGATTAAGAATTGCATCGGGAAACCAGTCTTAGCCAATGTTTTTCAAGTGACTTTTGTAGTAGTGAAGGCGCAACATCAAGAGCTTCTTTGCGGGCTAACACTACAATATCAATGCTAGAAATTGAATGCTGATGCCTGCGAAAATTATCACGGATAACGCGCTTAATTCGATTACGGTGTACGGCTTTTCTTATGTTTTTTTTGGCAACTACTAATCCGAGGCGAGGATGTTCAAAATCGTTTTGAACAGCTAGTAACGTGAAATAAGTGTCGCTAGATTTCGTCGGATTAGTAAAAACTTTTTTGTAATCAGCAGGGGTTGTGAGCCGAATTTTTCTCGGAAAACTAAAGTCAGTTTTCGTCACGAAAATAAATCGCTTAACCGCTAGTAGTCAATTTTGCGCGACCTTTTGCGCGACGTAAATTGATGACTTTACGACCGTTACGTGTTGCCATTCTTGCACGAAAACCGTGAGTTCTAGCGCGATGAATTTTACTGGGTTGGTAGGTTCTTTTCATGAGATTTTTAGCCTAAATTGAAATAACAAAAACGGATTAAATAGTCGGCGGATGATAAGATAAACACCTGAGCGTGTCAATTATGCAGTCTTGAGTTACTTAAATCTAACTCACTGTTTTTTCATATTTTACAATCCTACTTTTCTTAAATTTCAATGAATTCACTTTGGAATATCTGCCTTTCTAAACTTGAAAACGAAGTCCCTAGCACCGATTTCAACACCTGGATTCGTCCATTACAAGCTGTCGAAACGGAAGGACAATTACATTTACTTGCTCCAAATCGTTTTGTTTTGGATTGGATAAAAAAACACCATTTCACCCAAATAAAAAATGCGGTGACAGAATTTTCCAATGGGAAATTAGAACTCATTTTGAACGTCGGTTCTAACCGCTACATGTTGACACCTGTCATTTCGAGTGAACCCGCAGACATTACGATTGCTGCGAGAAATTTCAAAAGTACGCTGAATAAAAATTTTACGTTTGAGAATTTCATCGAAGGAAAATCAAATGAATTTGCCAGAACTACCGCGCTTCGCGTCGTTGAAAATGCAGGGATTATTCACAATCCGTTGCTGATTTATGGGGGGGCAGGATTGGGTAAAACACACATGATGCACGCAATTGGAAATGCGATTTTGGCACAAAATACAGAGGCTAAAATTGTTTATTTGCACGCCGAACGCTTTGTTCAGGCAATGGTAAAAGCCATGCAACAAAATGCGTTGCACGCATTCAAAGAATTTTATCGAACCGCTGATGTTTTGCTGATTGATGATATTCAGTTTTTTGCAGGAAAAGATAAATCACAAGAAGAATTTTTTCATACTTTCAACAGCCTAATCGACCAAAAGCATCAAATTGTGTTGACTTGTGACAAATATCCGAAAGAAATTTCAGGCATTGAAGAACGTTTGAAATCGCGATTTAGCTACGGTTTATCGGTTTTAATCGAACCACCCGATATGGAAACACGCGCCGCCATTTTGGTAAAAAAAGCCTCGCTTGCTCAAATCGATTTGCCGCCTGATGTTACGTTTTTTATCGCTAAACACATGCCATTCAACGTCCGAGATTTAACAGGCGCGTTACGGCGTTTGATCGCGAATGCGGAATATGAAAATGTACCAATTACGCTCGATTTTGCAAAAGACGTATTGCAGGATTTGATTGTTTTGCAAGAAAAAATTGTCAGTATCGAAACGATTCAAAAAACAGTTGCCAAGTATTTTGAAATTAACATCACCGAGTTACTTTCAGAAACAAAATTACAATCTATCGCTCGACCACGTCAAATTGCGATGCGTTTAGCACGAGAATTAACGCCACACAGTTTTCCCGAAATCGGAATTGCATTTAACGGGCGTAATCACACAACGATTATGAGTGCTTGCAAAAAAATCGACGATTTAAAAAAAACTGACTTGAAATTGTCAGAAGATTACGTTCATTTGATTCGAATTTTGTCCGCATAACCGCACTCAGTGCGGAAGGCGCAAAATTATTTTTTATGATTATTTTTAAAAAAATAATTCTATGAATCAAATACTTACGAAAAAGCATTTTCAAAAATATATATAACCATCTGATTTTAAACATTTTTAAAACTCTAAAATTTAGAAATTTGCCTGTGCATAACTCTGTGCATAACTCCCAAAAATCTGTGCATAACTCCCAAAAATCTGTGCATAACCCTGTGCATAACTTTTTTTGGCACATTTTCACGAATCATTACTAAAAACCGAAATAACGATTTGATTTCAAAAATAAAAATTTGAAAAAA
>CANKON010000103.1 GCA_947484105.1 Methylococcaceae bacterium
CACATCGGAAAAATTTCTGGCGTTTTCGGCATTAAAGGTTGGGTGAAAGTCTTTTCTTTTACAGGCTACCGTGAAGATATTTTGAAGTATTCGCCGTGGACGTTGAAAAAAAATGACACCACAAAAACGATCGAAGTGGTAACGGGGCAATTGCAAAATCAGTTAGTTGTCGCGCAAATTAAAGGCATCGACGACAGAAATGCCGCCGAGGCATTGATGGGATGGGAAATTTTCATTGATTCCACCCAATTACCTGCCGCAAAAAAGGACGAGTATTATTGGTCAGATTTGATCGGTTTGCAGGTTGAAAATAGTGAAGGCGTAGTTTTAGGTGTGATTGACAATTTGCTCGAAACAGGCGCAAACGATGTGATTATTGTACAAGGCGAAGAACGTCAACACGCGATTCCCTTTCTGCAACCGCAAATTGTGTTGGAAGTCGATTTAGCCGCCCGAAAAATGCGGGTTGATTGGGATGCAGATTTTTAAATGCGTTTTGATGTCATTACGCTTTTTCCCGAAATGGTGTCACAAGCGGCACTGATTGGCGTAACAGGTAAAGCGATTGAAAACACGATTGTGTCATTGAATGTTTGGAATCCCAGAGATTACACACACGATAAACACAAAACCGTTGATGACAGACCTTTCGGCGGTGGGCAGGGAATGGTCATGAAATATCAACCTTTGCACGATGCTGTCGCAGCTGCAAAATTTGACGCAAAAGCCGATTGCAAAGTAGTGTATTTAAGTCCGCAAGGCAAAAAAATCACGCAAGCGTTATTGCAAAAAGCCAGTGAATTATCACAATTGATTTTAGTTGCGGGACGTTACGAAGGGTTAGACGAGCGATTTATTCAACGCGATTGTGACGAAGAATGGTCACTCGGTGATTATGTGATTAGCGGTGGCGAACTCGCGGCATTGATTGTGATTGATGGCATAACGCGATTATTACCGAACGTTTTAGGCAATGAACAATCGGCGTTGCAAGATTCTCACAGCAACGGGTTGCTGGATTATCCGCAATTTACTCGCCCAGAAATAATTAACGGCGAAACAGTTCCAGATGTGCTACTCAGCGGCAATCATGCTGAAATTGCACGCTGGCGAATGAAACAAGCGTTAGGGCGAACGTGGCAAAAACGTCCCGATTTATTGAACGAAAAAACATTAAGTGCCGAGCAAGAAAGCTTATTGGCGCAATTTAAAGAAGTGGACTAAGGTGTAGACATGAACATTATTGACGAATTAGAAAAAGCGCAAATGAAACAAATTCCTGATTTTAAATCAGGCGATACCGTTATCGTTCAAGTGCGTATTAAAGAAGGCGAACGTGAACGTATTCAAGCATTTGAAGGCGTTGTGATTGCAATGCGTAACCGTGGATTAAACTCAGCATTCACCGTGCGTAAAATTTCACACGGCACAGGTGTTGAACGTGTTTTCCAAACACACAGTAACCTTATCAGCGAAATTATTGTGAAACGTCGTGGTGCGGTTCGTCGCGCGAAATTGTATTATTTACGCGATTTAACAGGCAGAAAAGCGCGTATCAAAGAAAAATTGGCTGTTAAAGCAGCATAATTTGAAGGTTCGTGATTTTAAAAAAGGCAGCTTCGAGCTGCCTTTTTTGTTTCTCGCTATAACTGTGACCAAATATCATTGACGCGCTGAATAATGTCGGGCGACATCGTAATCGTTTTACCCCATTCTCGATTTGTCTCCCCTGCCCATTTATTCGTAGCATCGAAACCCACTTTTGAACCCAAGCCCGAAACGGGCGACGCGAAATCTAAATAATCAATCGGCGTATTTTCCAAAATCGTCAAATCCCGCGCAGGATCCATTCGGGTCGTAATCGCCCAAATCACGTCTTGCCAATCGCGCACGTTAATATCGTCATCCACCACAATTACAAATTTCGTGTACATGAATTGGCGCAAAAATGACCATGTTCCGAGCATGACGCGCTTGGCGTGACCTGCATATTGTTTTTTCATCGAAATTACAGCCATCCGATACGAACAGCCTTCGGGCGGTAAATAAAAATCGACAATTTCAGGGAATTGTTTTTGCAAAATCGGGATAAAAACTTCGTTCAACGCGACGCCCAAAATCGCAGGTTCATCAGGCGGTCTGCCTGTGTAAGTGCTGTGATAAATCGGATTATTTCGTTCCGTAATCGTTTCAATTGTGAAAACAGGAAAGTCACTAACTTCGTTGTAATAACCTGTGTGATCGCCAAAAGGTCCTTCTGGTGCAGTTTCATTCGGATAAATAAAACCTTCCAAAACAATCTCCGCACTCGCTGGCACTTGCAAATTATTACTTAAACAATCCGCTAGTTCAGTTTTACTGCCACGCAATAAACCTGCAAACGCAAATTCTGAAAGCGAATCAGGAACAGGCGTAACGGCGGCTAAAATCGTCGCGGGATCAGCACCTAAAACAACGGTGACAGGAAACGGTTCATTCGGATGCACGTCTTGCCATTCTTTGAAATCCAACGCGCCACCCCGATGCGCGAGCCAACGCATAATCGTTTTATTTTTACCGATGACTTGTTGACGATAAACACCCATATTTTGCCGTTCTTTATTAGGACCTTTTGTAATCACTAACGCCCAAGTAATCAATGGTGCAGCATCGTCAGGCCAGCAATGTTGAATCGGGTAACGCCCTAAATCAATTTCATCGCCACGCAACACATTTTCTTGGCAAGGCGGATTTTTCACCATTTTGGGCGACATATTCAAAACCTGTTTGAACACAGGAATTTTGTCCATTGCGTCACGAAAACCTTTTGGCGGTTCAGGTTCTTTTAAATACGCGAGTAATTTCCCAATTTCACGCAATTCCGAAACAGAATCTGCACCCATTCCCATTGCGACACGGCGCGGCGTACCGAATAAATTACCGAGCAATGGCACGTTATAACCTTTCGGACGCTCAAAAAGAATGGCTTGCCCTTGCGCTTTTAAAGTGCGATCGCAAATTTCAGTGATTTCCAAATGTGGATCGGCTTGATAAAGCGTGCGTTTGAGTTCGCCTTGTTTTTCAAGTTGCGCCATAAAATCGCGTAAATCGTGATATTTCATAATTGAGTTTAGAAAAAATGATGAAAAGATAGGCGCATTGTAGCGCGGTTTTTTGCTTAAATTCTGCGCTCTCAATCAACCTTTAAATATAACAAGGTATCAAGATCGTTATCGGTACGCGATGGGTCGATAGCAACATCCAAAATAAATACCCGCTCATTCGGCACCCCGCTTTCTTGAACAAGGTATTTTGCAACCGCTCTCGCCCGTGCAGCAGCTAATTTCGTTAAACGTTTTGGCTCGACAGGCAAGGCTTCAGAAAGCATTTGTTTGGCAACGCTGTAAAATTCGCCCATTTCGGGTTTTGCCAATTCAAATCCACCAAAAAAGGATTTCTTTACTAATTGCGGAAATTTCTCTTTGAATTCTTGCGCCAACAAACGTTGTGCGTCTGCATCGTTTAATTCTACATATTCGGGAAGGATTTTTTGCTCACTTTTACGATTGATTTCTTCGGATTTCAGTGTTTTCAATCGGTCAGTCAACGCTATTTCACTCAATTCTGCCCAATCATCAGACTGAAATGCGGTGCCACGAATTTCAATTTTTAAAATTTCTCGTTCACGCAACACTTTTGCTAAATTGTCCAATTTCGGTTTTTGCCATTCGCTTAATTCGCTACTGCCTTTTGAAAATTGCACCGCGCTTAAATCTTCAGTCGTACCTAATAAACTGCCGATTGCTTGAAACGGTGACGTGATGGTTTTTGTGATAATGTTCAAAACCGCATCGCCAATAATGCCACCAAAACTAAACTGTGGATCGTTTAACGAGCCCGTAATCGGCACATCCAAATTGATAATGCCATTCATATCTTTGAGCAACGCAATTGCCAAATTAAAGGGCGCGTCAATCGCGTGCGGATTATCAATTTTTTCACCCAATTCAAATTGTTCAATCAATAAATTATTCGTCGCGGTCAATTCGCCTTTTTCGACTTCGTAATTCATGCCAATCGACATTTTTCCTTTTTCGAGTTTGTAACCCGCGAATTCTGCCATGTACGCCGACATCAACGGTAACGGCATCCCTTTAAAATCTAACGAGGCTTTGTAATCGCCAACGAAAGGTTGAACTTTTCCTTTGATGTCCACAGGCGCAAGATCATAAGCATTACCTTTTAGCGTGACGTTGATAGTAGATTCATGCTCCGATGAAATCCCCGACGCCCCCCCTTCTAAACCACGAATTTCGGCGGAAAATGGCAAAATCATCGACAAATCCGCAAATGACGACGCGCCATTTGAAATCCTTACTTTGTCGAGTTTGAAATGAATATCAGAAGGTGACTTTTTTTCAGTTTTATTTGATTTTTTATCTTTTGATTCTGCTGCGTTGATTAAAATATCAGCAAAATTCAACGTTTTATTTTTTCCAATTACGACACGCGCATACGGTTTTTCAAGATTTAACGCTGACGCGCTATAACGTTGCGCTAACACATCCGCATCGATATTTTTCAGCGTCAAATTATCCCATTTCAACAAATCTTTATTTTGCGTTTGATCGCGCGTAATAAGCCGCGCAATACCCGTATTCCCTTTGAATTTTAGGTCTAACTCGCCCTGCTCGCCTTGCGCCATTTCAAGTTTTCCGTCCAAACTGAACACACCTTTTATCACATCCAAATGCGCGAATTTATCGACGTAAGATTGGAATTTTTCCAACCCCACCGCTTTAACATCGACTTCTGTTTCTGCAGTTAATGGCGACCATCCCGCATTACCTTTTAAATGCAATGAACCGCTGTTGTTAATCCCTGTATTCAATTCAAACGGGAGTTTTGCGCCGACAGCGTTACTTAATTCAGTCAATTTTAGCGATAACGGTTTGATACTAATTATCATCGGTTTGGATAAGGTTTTATCTTCAAATGCCGCGCTAAAATCCGTGAGTTCAACGCTGTCAATTTTAATCCCCCAAAATGCCTCACTGCTGGCATTACCCTCTTCTTTTTCAGTCGCAACTTGCGCTTCATCTTCAGGTAAAAGCGTTTGATAATTCAATTCACCATTTGGATTTAGCCACGCTTTGAAATCGGCATTTTTCGCTTGAATCGCGCCAATTCCTAACGTTTTATTTTTCAAATTAAACGCTACCGTTTTCAAATTCAATTCTGGCAATTTAAACAGCAACGTGTTTTGCGTCGTGTCGAGAAGCTGCGCGTCTTTTAATGACACGTGAGCCGTTTGAAAATTTTGATTTTGTAAATTAAAACTCAATTCATCTAGCGTCAGATTGGACAAATCAAATTGTGCCTGTTTTTCGGTGAAACGGAAGGCATTTAGCGCGAGATTTTTTAATTGAATAAGTTGTTTGGTACTATCGAAAACTAAATTTTCGAGTGCGATTTTTTCAAGCTTGATTTTGTCTTGATACGTTAAATTTAAGAATGAAATTGTGCCATTTTGAATGTGAATTAACGGTAATTTTTCATTAAACGCGACATGAAAATCTGCCGACAATTCGCCATCACCCGTTAATTTGATTTTGTTTTCAGGAATGAACGACAGTAAATGCGCTAACTGTAATTTTTGAAAGGTAATTTTGCCGTTTGAAGCCTGTTTTGAAAATTGAAAATCACCACTTAAATTCAACTCACCGCCATTTTCAAAATTAGCATTCAAAACCCATAATGCAGGCGGTGA
>CANKON010000104.1 GCA_947484105.1 Methylococcaceae bacterium
AATTTCCTCGCACAATATCCCGATGCAAAAGTCATTTCACATCCTGAAAACTGCTTTGAAGTTTGTCAAAAATCAGATTATGTTGGTTCAACTGAATTTATTTTAAAAACCGTTCGTGCATCGGAAAAAGGTACACGTTGGCTCGTCGGAACAGAATTAAATTTGGTAAATCGTTTGAGTGAAGAATGTGAAAAAGACGATAAAAAAATTCATTTTATGTCGCCAATGCTTTGTATGTGTTCGACGATGTTTAGAACTGACCCACAACATTTGGCATGGGTTTTGGAAAATTTAGTCGCGGGAAATGTCGTCAATCAAATTTCAGTTGCTGAAAAAGATTCACTTTTAGCAAAAGAAGCCTTAAACGCTATGTTAACGGTGGTTGTGTGACAGCTTACGAAGAAAGTAAAACTGCGCGGCGCGTAGCCGCTGTTGTGTATTTAGTTTTTATGGCGTTCATTTTGGGCGGAACGTATTTGTCACAACACGGAGTTTTTTAAATGACACCTTCGCAACAAACTGAATTAGAAGCGGCGGCATTTCGCCGTTTAGTTTCACATTTTCAAAATCACACAAACGTCCAAAATATAGATTTAATGATTACGGCGGATTTCTGCCGTAATTGTTTAGCGAAATGGGTCGTCGCAGCGGCGGGCGAAAATGGCATTGAAATGGATTATGAACAAGCACGCGAAATGATTTATGGAATGCCTTACAGCGAATGGAAAGAAAAGTTTCAAATCGACGCTACACCTGAACAGCTCGCGGCTTATGACGCAAAAAAGAAACGAGAATTGTAAAAATGAGTGAGAAATACAACGCGATGTTTTCGGGCGTAATCGGTCAAGATTACGATATGCTCAATTTGATTTGTCCGCTTGCGACAAAAATGAGTCATTTGGTTGGCGAAACACTCAAAAGTTACGCTGATTTAAAAACTGAAAAACTAAATGTCGTTGAATTAGGCGGTGGCACTGGAATCACAACGTTAGCATTGTTGAATGCAAGTGAAAACACACACATTTTAAGCATCGACAATGAACCTGTGATGCAAAATCAAGCCAAGAAAAATTTAAACACTTGGGTTGAAACAGGACAACTTTCATTTTCAGAAAATGACGCGCTTACCGCGTTGAAAAATTTTTCTGACAACAGCGTTGATGTGATTGCGTCGGCTTACACATTACATAATTTTTTGAATTCGTATCGTGCTGACGTGGTGGTTGAAATGTTCCGTGTTTTGAAAAAAGGCGGACAATTCATCAATGGTGACCGTTACGCGCTTGATGATATTTCCCAACACACTCGCGCCACACAAGCCGAAGTAGCGGAGTATTTTCGGATTTTAATTGCGGAGAAAAAGTTGGATTTGCTGCAACATTGGATAATTCATTTGTTTAATGACGAATCTGAAAATCATGTGATGCGTGAAACAGTGGCGTTAGAACAGTTGCGAAATGCAGGTTTTACAGCGGTGAATTTAAGGAATCGTGTTGCTGTGAATGCGTTGGTAACGGCTACAAAAGCGTAGTTAAATCCAAATTTTCACGCACCATATTTGTGAAAGCGTTAATTGTATTTTCTCTATAAGCCGCGTAATCAAAACCATTGTAAGCTGGATTTAACTTTTTGAAATACGCGGTACGAAAGTCATTGTTATCAAAAATGCCGTGAACGTGCGTTCCTGCAATTTTTTCAGATTCATAAAACAACGGATAACGCGCCAATTGCCCACCATGAATTTCATAACCTTTCACGTCAAAACCAAACGCTGAATACACACCGCGTTTTAAAACCTTCGATTGCTGATACGTCACAGTGTCAGCAATCAAACCGAAACCTGTTTCAACACTTGGTACATCTGCTTCTAAACCTTCCCAATCATTCAACGCTTCACACAACATTTGATAACCGCCACAAATTCCGAAAATCGCTTTTTCAAATTGTTGAATTTCAGCAAATAAGCCTTGTTCTTTTAACCACCGCAAATCTGAAATCACACTTTTACTGCCCGCGAGCAAAATTAAATCAAAATCAGCAAGTGTTTGAAAACTGTGAATCAATGTCACATCCAATTCATCGTCCGCCATTAAAACGTCTAAATCGTTGTAATTACTCAAACGCGGCGTAGCAATGACAGCAATTTTTAATTTCACTGCGTTTCGACGTTGCGTGTAATTTTGCAACGATTGTGAATCTTCCATGTCGATATTGAGTGGCAAAAATGGCAATACACCTAAAACGGGTACACCAAATTTTTCACGGATAATTTTTTCACCTTCATCAAAAAAACGTCTGTCACCCCGAAATTTATTGATAATGACACCCACAACATTTTGTCGAATTTCAGGCGCGAGCAACGCTAACGTCCCGTAAATCGACGCAAACACGCCACCACGTTCAATATCTGCGACCAAAATAATGTTGGGTTCAAATGTTTCTGCGATAAACGTGTTGGATAAATCTTTGTGCAATAAATTTAATTCAACGGGTGAACCTGCACCTTCTGCAATTACTAATTCGTAATCGTTTAAAAGTTTTGAAAACGCATTTTTAACGTGAATTTTTAACGCATCCATTTCATCGTAATACTCAGCGACACCTTGATTTTTATGAACTAAGCCATTGACAACAACTTGTACGCCACCGTTTCCGTGTGATTTCAACAACACAGGATTGAATAAATAACTCGGTTCAACACGCGCCGCTTCGGCTTGAAAACATTGGGCGCGAGAAATTTCTCGACCTTCAATTGTGACGCTGGAATTATTCGACACATTTTGGGCTTTGAACGGCGCAACACGAACACCTAAATCTGCAAAAATACGGCATAACGCCATCACAATGCTGGTTTTCCCTGCGTCAGAACTCGTGCCGAAAACTAAAAGCGGTTTCATGATTCAAAAATTGGGGGCTGTTTTTCACCTGAAATTTTAACTTCTACGCCCTGTCCCGTTTTCAAACTACCAACGGAATTATGTAGCGCGTTTTGCCCGAAATAAATTTTATTTTCCCATTTTCGCACACGGCTTAACGTCGTCAGGGGTTCTTTTGTAACTTCAGCTGTTTGTGGATTTATCCCAGGAACGGAACACCGTGAACACGGTTTAGGTAATCGAAAATGGATGTCGCTGATTTGAATTTCACGCCAAAAATCTTCCGCGTAAGCCTCACAACCTGAAATGACCAAATTTGGACGAAAACGCGCCATTTCAACCGATTTTTCAAGTTGAGCATTCAGCGCATTCAAGGAATTTTCAGACACAATTAAAAACGGAAATCCATCTGAAAATGCCACGCGATCCGTCTCATTTGCAAATTTCAAATCCACGCCACGTTTGGTTTCAATGGGTAAATAAACTAATCGACAAGGCATTTCTAAAATTGAACTAAACCACGCATCCGCCTCGGTTGAAACGTGCTGCGCGTCGCAACAATCTTTCCAAACCGTGCTTTGAATAATCGCGCCACCTTTCGATTCGAGCGGCAAATGAAAATCCGCAAAATTCGGCGCAGACAAAATCAATTCAGAATCGGTTAATCGTGTTTGAATGACCGCCATTTTCGGCAAACGTCGTTGACTTAAAAATTGTCCATCTTCATCAATTAACATCCATTGACGGTCATATTTCAAACCCGTTTCAACAATTTCCCATTCGGAAACACGAATGCCTGCCAGCGATTTCACGGGATAAATAAAAATGTCGCTTAAAAAAAAAGTATTCAAAAAGCCCCTCGTAATATGATGGAGTGGTGTAGCTTAAAAATTTAGCAACGTCCGCGTGCCGATAAACACATAAGTCATTATCACAAACCCAGACACAAAAAGTAATGCCGCTACGAAATAATTGTTAATTGTGGAATCCATGTTATCACCTCAAATTAAATGAATCTTAATACGTTGAGATTTAAACATGGCACCGTAAACAATGACTTACGAAAACTTACAAATCCTTATGAAATTCAGGGGATTACAAAATAATCAACGTCATGCAAAGATGGTAGCCCTGGTCGCGGATACTTTTAATCGCATATTGATTGTCACTGACTTCAAATATTTTATGACGCAAGCGATGAATCTTGACTTCTAACGTGGCTTTTTTGAACGATGGATTTTCGGATTCGCCAATGGATTCTATCAATTGCCAATAATCAAGCTGCTGGTTTTTCGCTCTGGCAAGCCCTTGAAGAATAATCGCTTCTGCTTTATTGACATGAACATTACCCTTATTGCCTTGTAAAATGAGCTGTTTTAAATCGAGTTTGAGCGCGTTCAAATTTGAATCAACGGGTAATTCAATGCGACGTGATAGCGAGGAAATCGTTGCTAATAATTCAGCAGGTTCAACAGGCTTGACCAAATAAATATCCGCGCCACTTTCATAACCAATAACACGATCCTCCAACGAATTTCGTGCCGTCACCATAATAATGCCAACGTTTGGATTTGATTTTCTAATGCGTTGCGAAAGGCTAATCCCATCTTCATCAGGCAAGTTTAAATCGAGGATAAAAATATCGACAAATTCTCCTCCCGCTTCGTCATCCAATTCCTCAGCACAACTCAATGCCGCGACACTGTAGCCATGTTGCCGAAGCATATCAGCGGTCACAATTCGCAATGAGTCGTGATCTTCAACGAGAATAATTTTTATTAAATTGGTAGACATAGTTTGAATGTAATACTGGTTTGATCATGGGTATAAAAAATATCCCCACCTAATAGATTTGACATTGCTTTCACTAAATACAAGCCCAATCCTGAACCCGTTTTATGATGCGCGGCCTTATGACGGTAATATTTTTGGAAAACTTTTTCCTCATCAGGATAACTCGCCTTGCCAACCAAATTTTGAATGGCAATCGCAATACTATTTGTATTTGTATCGGTGCCAATATGAATTTGAATCGGACTTTTTGGTGGACTGTATTTCACGGCGTTATCGATTAAGTTCATCAAAATGGTATTTAATAATTGTTCATCTGTTTGGATGTTAAATGACGTTTCGACGTGAATAATGAAGCGTTCTGACATATTTGAATTTTGGCAAAAACCGCTCAAGATATTGTTCAATATGTAATTCAGTGAATAATCATACCGCGTGGCTTGAATTTGGTCATCGGCTAATTT
Source organism: Methylococcaceae bacterium (assembly GCA_947484105.1). Classification (GTDB taxonomy): domain Bacteria; phylum Pseudomonadota; class Gammaproteobacteria; order Methylococcales; family Methylomonadaceae; genus UBA10906. Next base: position 5,132 of record CANKON010000104.1, read on the forward strand.
TTCTGATAGCAAACAACGATCAATGATGTTGTTTATATCAATTACTGCCTGACGTGCATGAGAAAGTAAATCGGGCGAAGTTGATTTTGAATCCATCGTCATCCGAATAACAGACAACGGCGTTTTTAATTCGTGTGCCAACATTGCCATAAATTGAGTTTGTTCAATACGATGCTGATGTTCTTGCTCAAAATTTTGTAATGCCGTCTTTTCTGATTCTTTATGCTCGGTTATATCACAGAAAACATCTTGTGATTCTTGCTGTTTCTTAGATGTTTTAAAAGCTAGTTGAAGTAAATCAATTAGTGTTTTTCTCATGATTAGAAATAAATCGAGTACAGATGTAATGAAAATTTGCGTCCCACAAAGTACACCAATAGGGCTTATATTTCTACCATTTAAATAGTATGGAACATATCCATAAATTCATTTTTGTTGTAAATACATTACTTAATTGTATTTAAACAACAATTTTTAGATTCTGTTGCTCTGTAACGAAAATGTCATAGAAAAGTCATATTGCTGTCATTTAACTTTTTTACTCTTACGCAAAATTTTTAACTACTTCACTTAATTTTGAGAAACTCATGAAATTATCGAAACT
>CANKON010000105.1 GCA_947484105.1 Methylococcaceae bacterium
AATAACCGCTGCATCTTGAGTTCAATTTTATTTTCGTAACTCGTCATTTTTTGAAATCACAATAAAAAACATTGGCAAATTATCTCATTTCAACTCAAACAATCGGGAAATTGTTTTTGACTGAATCCTAACGTATCCTGATTTTGTGGAAAAATCAACGCTTTTTACCCATTTTTGATGTAGCTAAAAAATACAATTATTTGATTCTAAAGGTTTTTATTTATACACCAACGCCGTGGTTTTGTGATATTCGAATAATTGATACGCCACTTCGCCTGCACTTTTACTTTTTAAAAGTCGCCAATTTTCAGGCAGTTGCAGTGTCAAATGGGTTTCTGTTTCTATGTAAATTTTAGCGTAAGGGGCAAGCCAATTATTTTTCTCAAGCCATTCACAACTTTGGGAAACTAAATCTAAGCCAAACGGTGGATCGATAAACACAATATCAAAGGTTTCTTTGGGAGCATTTTTCAAATAGGAAAGCGCGTCGGTTTGAATCGTTTGAATTTGTGTTGCGGCGAATTTTTCAACATTGGTTTTTAAAACCGAATAAGCCGCCGCGTTATTTTCAATTTGGACAATCGATTTAGCACCTCGCGAAGCGGCTTCAAAACTTAACGCGCCACTTCCCGCAAATAAATCCAAACAACGGCTGTTAAAAATATCGGATTGCAGCCAATTAAATAAGGTTTCTCGGACACGATTTGGCGTAGGTCGCAAACCGTCAGCATCGACAACTTCGATTTTTCGACTGCGCCATTGACCGCCAATAATGTTGATATTGCCATTTTTTGATGACGAAATAGACGGTGTTTTTTTTGCCTTGTTCATAGCATTCTCAATTTTAATCCAGCCACGTCATCGCCCATTGGCTGAGGTGTTTGGGTTGTTTTTCTGTCCACAAAATTAAAGCGTTGTTTTCGATTGCTATAATGCGCGGATGAGTTGACTTTGTATCATTTGCAGACAAACGACGTGGCGTTGACCATGTTGCACCGTTATCAACGGATTGCGCTGAAAAAATACCTGTTCCGTTTTTGCTCATTTCGTCCCAAACAATGACAACCCGATTGTCTAAAACCGCAATATCACTGTGTGTGGCGGTTTTGCCGATTTTAACGGGTAAATTTGTCATTGAATTTACCGTGTATAACCCCGATTTCGACGATTCACCTGTCCAAACGCTGGCGTAAAAAGCATTATTTTTATCAAATGCGATGCCGCCACCAACGTGCGGACATCCATCAAAATGCCAATTAAATTCCCCAACAGTTTTTTTGCTTTTCCAACTAGAACCGTTGTCGCTGGAACTGAGCAACGTCATATCACGCGGATTCATATCCCGATAAAGCACATGGAGGTCATTATTTGGCGAAATCGCTAACGTATTCCAACAACAAGAACAGCTTGAATCATCAATTTTTAAAGGGGGTTGCCAGTTTTCGCCGTTATCTAGTGAGCGTGCGTAACGCAAACTTTGATAACCATTTTCTTCAGGGTCAGCGAGCCAAACGGTGTGAAATTTTCCGTTGTTATCGGCAATTAAATCGGCATGAGATTGGTCGCCCAAATTATCGACAGCAGGATTTTTTCCTGCTTGCCAGGTTTTTCCTGCGTCGTGTGAATACACACTTACCAACGCGCCACTGTTTGGAATTTCGCCTTGTGTTTGCCAAATTGCAATTAGGTTTTCATCTTTTGCGGCAATTTGCACATCGTTACCGCGTGAGGCAAGGGCAGGGGAGAAATTATTTTGGATTTCAACAGGCGCCGACCAATGCTTGCCTTCATCGGTTGATTGTAAATAAAGAACAGTTTGAGCTTTATCTTTTTGAGTTTTCAAACCTGAAACCAATGCGTGCAACGTTTCACCATCTTTATAAATATCGAAACTACTAATTTCGGATAAGCCAACAGTTGTTTTTGAATAAGGAGAATCGATATTTTTTAGTGATGAAACAGAAGCGGTACAACCTGATAAAAAGAGGCTAAAAACGAACAAGGCGTTGATTTTCATTGGCGTGAACAAACGGGGGAGGGAATTGCAAAAATAGTGTCCGTTCCCACTGTTAGAATGGGAACGATACAAGGGAAACTCTTATCTTTCTAATAATGCCAATTTGCCTTCTTTGCCATTCCACTCATCTGCGTCAGGCGTTGGATCTTGAACTTCTGTAATGGTAGGCCAGATTTTTGATAATTCAGCGTTCAATTCAGCGAATTGTTCTTGACCTTCTGGTAGCTCGTCTTCAGCAAAAATAGCATTTGCTGGGCATTCAGGTTCACATAACGTGCAATCAATACATTCGTCAGGATCAATCACTAAAAAGTTTGGACCGACGTGAAAGCAATCGACTGGGCAAACATCTACGCAGTCAGTGAATTTACATTTAATACAGTTTTCGGTAACAACAAAAGCCATAATTTAAGTCTCAAAAATGATAAAAGAGGGTTATTCGGTCGAACATCTTAGCAGAAAGTTACGGCTTGCTAAACAAATGCGCGGGGGTAGGCGGTGCTTTTTGCTGCAAACAGTGATACGCCGCGTTTTCATATTTAATCGTGAGTGATTGCGCGTTTTCATGTTCTTGCAAGAATTTTTCAGCTTCAACAGCGGTTAAATCTTTCATCATAAACGTGGCAATACACGAACAAGCTTTGCTCACTCTTGCTTTATCGCTGTCAGGATTGGTTGAGTTTTTCAATTCTCTATCGACGCATTGATTTTCAAAATCGTGTTCAAATTTTTGTTTGTCGCTGGCAGTCACTTTGCTGTCAAGCAATGTGTGACTAATGGGCGTTTTTTGAGCGGCGGTGTTATCGGTAGATGATTTTTCATCAGAACAGCCGCTCATTAACAGCACGCTAGTTAAGCCTAAACCGACAAAGAATGTTTTTAACGGAGTTGTTTTCATAAAAATTTAGACAGAAAAATAAGTAAGGTGGCATTATGCTAGAATCTTAAAAAAATGCAACGCGCGTCTATTTTCCATTGCTTTCACGAGTTTTACACAATGAATACTATTTATAATCAATCACCTTACAAAGAGGCATTAGCGGCTTTTTTGACGTTTTGTCATCAGAAAAGTTACCCAAACAAAGTCAACATTATTAACATCGGGGATGTTGGCGATCGTTTATTTTTTATTGTTGAGGGGTCGGTGGCGATTTGCGCCGAATCTGACAATGAAGAAGATAATCACGATTTAGTTTTGGCTTACCTAAATAAAAACGAATTTATTGGTGAAATTGGTATTTTTAAAGGCGCAGAAGTTAGGAAAGTGAACGTGCGTACTCGTGAAACGTGTGTATTAGCTGAAATAAGTTATGACCGATTTAAATACATAATGCGAAATGAATTGTCGCAACACGCTGCAGAAATTATGTTTGTCATTGGCGAACAACTTTCCAGTCGCTTACTCGCAACCAGTCGTAAATTATGCGAATTAACGTTTATTGATGTTGAGGGTCGCGTCGCCCATGTGTTGCTCGATTTATGCAAATCGCCCGACGCAATTACGCATCCTGATGGAATGCAGCTTCACATTTCGCGGCAAGAAATCGGGCGAATTGTCGGCTGTTCACGCGAAATGGCAGGGCGAGCGATTAAAGAACTCGAATCAAAAAAACTGATTTCATCGCACGGTAAAACGATTGTTGTTTTTGGGACGCGATGAGAATTTTTAGACCGTTTTTCATTGTCGTTTTCATCGTTATTTTGAGCGGCTTGATTATGGCAACGCAAAAAAATGTTCCGAACGTTGAATTTACGGCATTAAATGGCGAGAAAATATCGCTCGAACGTTTGCGTGGAAAACCTGTCATTGTGACGTTTTGGGCAACCGATTGTGCGAGCTGTTTAAAAGAAATTCCGATTTGGCTTGAGTTGTATTCACGTTTTCACGCGCAAGGTTTGGAAATTATTGCGGTGTCGATGAATTATGATCCGCCGAATCATGTGATTGAATTGTCGAAGCAACGTACGTTGCCGTATTTAATTACCTTAGATGTTGACGCAAAAATTGCCTCGGCTTTTGGAAATGTGAAAGTCACACCGACGACGTTTTTGTTGAATCCAAAAGGTAAAATCGCGTGGCAAAAATTGGGTTTATTTGAATTGGCGGAATTGCAGCCGCAGATTGAAAATTTTTTGAAGGAAAAATAATGCTCTGGTTAAAAGCGTTACATCTAATTGCGATGGTGTGTTGGTTTGCGGGACTTTTTTATTTACCGCGATTGTACGTTTATCACGCGATGAGCGACGATGCGGCGAGTGACGAACGCTTTAAAATCATGGAACGTAAACTCTTTTTCGGCATTATGACACCGTCGATGATTGCGACGTTTGTGTTTGGAATTTGGTTGTTAATCGCTGGTGCGTGGGAAATGTATTCGCATGCAGGTTGGTTGCACGTTAAATTTTTAATGCTAATTTGTTTGGTGATTTACCATTATTTTTGCTGGCAATGGTTTAAGGATTTCCGCGCCAATGAAAACAAACGTGATCACGTTTTTTATCGCTGGATGAATGAAATTCCCGTGCTGTTTTTGATCGGAATTATTATTTTGGCAGTGGTGAAACCATTTTGAAAACAGGGCGAGCGTTGAAACTCGCCTCTGCAAATTACGCGCTAACTTGAGCAATCCAATCTTGTAAATTGTAATAATTAGTGATTCGTGCCACTTTACCTTCACGAATTTCAAAAAATGCACCCGCTGGCAAACGGTATTTTTGACCTTGCGCTTCGGGCAAACCGTCATCTGTTTTGAGATATTCGCCTAAAACGACGAATTCTGCAGCAGCACGTTTTCCGTCTGTACTCGCCATGATGACCATATCGACGAGTTGTTCTTTGTAATTTGAATTCATGCACGCCATAAATTGCGTGAAGGCTTCTTTGCCGATGTCGCGTTTGCCTTGGTTGATGTCGTGAATCACGTCATCGGTAAGCAAGTCTAAAAACGTATCCATATCGCCGTTATTGAATGCGGCGTAGTAGTTTTCAATTAAAGTCAGTGCTGCTTGTTGGCTCATTGGTTTTCCTTTTGCAAAGTGAGAATTTAAGAGCGTTTATTTTAGCGGAGAATTGAAAATTTTAAGAGTATTCATCGTTTTGGTTTGACTTATCACCACCATCACAAGCGAGGTTTAAGTATGAAAATCCATCAATTTGAAACTGAAGAGGCATTGGCTAGTTTGCACAGCCGCCATTCAGGCTTAACGTTTGTCGAAGCCGCACACCGTTTGAATGAATACGGTAAAAATCAAATCGACGAAGTGCGTGGCGAATCGTTAATTTGGCTCTTTTTCAAAGAATTCATTCATTTTTTCGCGTTAATTTTGTGGTTAGCAGCGGGATTGGCTTTCTTTGCCGAATCACAACAACCTGGCGAAGGTATGAAAACGCTGGGTTATGCAATTTTGGGCGTGATTGTGGTGAACGGGGCGTTTTCATTTTGGCAGCAATATCGTGCTGAACGAGCGATTGGCGCGTTACAAAAACTGTTGCCGAATTACGTTAAGGTGTTGCGTGAAAATCAAATTCGGCAAATTTTAGCCGCCGATTTAGTACCTGGTGACATTCTCATTTTGCAAGAAGGCGATAACGTTCCTGCCGATTGTCGTTTGCTTGAAGCCTTTTCATTTCGCGTCAA
>CANKON010000106.1 GCA_947484105.1 Methylococcaceae bacterium
CAAAATTGGTTTAGCGTCGAAGGCGATTTACAAATTGATGACGGGCAAGTGTTGGATATGCAACGATTGATGAATTTGTTAGCAAATTCTTCGAGCCGTTTTTTACAACTCGAAGACGGGCAAATCATTACGCTAACAAAAGAATTACGCCAACGTTTAGACGATTTGCGTGGAGTTGGCGAAGTTAAAGACGACAAAGTGCAATTTCACGCACTTGCCGCCCAAGCGTTGGATGAAATCACTGATGGTATGAAAATCAAAGCCAGCAAGCCGTGGAAAGACCAGCTTAAAAAGTTAGATGAATTGGTGGATTTAAAACCAAAGGTACCTTCAACGTTGCAAGGCGAATTGCGTGATTATCAGCACGAAGGGTTTGTTTGGATGAGCCGATTGGCACATTGGGGTGCGGGGGCGTGTTTGGCGGATGACATGGGATTGGGTAAAACCATTCAGGCACTCGCCTTGATTTTATCGCGTGCGCCAAACGGGGCGACCTTGATTCTTGCGCCCACCTCAGTTTGTATCAATTGGGCAGAAGAAGCGGCTCGGTTTGCCCCGACCTTGAACGTGCAAATTTTCGGCAATGGCGACCGCCAAACGATGCTGGATAATGCGGGCGCGTTTGATTTGATTATTTGCAGTTATGGGCTGTTGCAAACAGAAGGTGAACGTTTGCAAGAAGTGGAATGGCACACATTGATTGCCGACGAAGCGCAAGCGATTAAAAATGGCATGACCAAACGCTCAAAGGCGGCGATGGCGTTGAAAGCCGATTTCAGAATGGTTACAACAGGCACGCCGATTGAAAATCATTTGGGTGAATTGTGGAATTTGTTTAATTTTATCAACCCAAGTTTGCTTGGTTCATTAGCAAAATTTAATGAGCGTTACGCGAATCCAATCGAAAATAATCATGACCATAACGCGCAACAACGCTTGAAAAAAGTGTTACGTCCATTCATTTTGCGCCGTTTAAAAAATGATGTATTGACCGAATTACCCGCGCGTACCGAAGTCACGTTGCACATTGAATTAAGCAACGAAGAACGGGCATTTTATGAAGCCTTGCGCCGAGATGCGTTGAAAGTGATGCAAGAAGCACAAACGCAGTCGGGACAACAATTACAAGTTTTAGCAGAAATCATGAAACTGCGTCGTGCTTGCTGTAATCCCCGTTTAGTCATGGAAGACAGTCCATTGATGAGTTCAAAACTTGAAGCCTTTGAAGAATTAGTCGATGAGTTGCTCGACAATAAACATAAAGCGTTGGTGTTTAGTCAATTTGTGGGGCATTTGACGTTGATTAGAGAATTGCTCGATAAAAAAGGCATTCCTTATCATTATTTAGATGGCTCAACGCCTGTGCCTCAACGTAAAAAAGCGATGAATGCCTTTCAAGCAGGCGAAGGGGATTTATTTTTAATTAGTTTGAAAGCAGGCGGCACAGGTTTAAATTTAACGGCCGCCGATTATGTGATTCACATGGATCCGTGGTGGAATCCTGCCGTCGAAGACCAAGCCTCCGACCGCGCACACCGAATGGGACAAAAACGCCCCGTAACGGTTTATCGTTTGGTCGCAAAAGATACGATTGAAGACAAAATTGTGGCGTTGCATCATCAAAAACGAGATTTGGCAAATAGCTTGCTCGAAGGCGGTGAATTGAGCGGAAAAATGTCGGTCGATGATATGTTAATGCTATTGCGTGATGTGGATTAACAAAAAGAGGAAATGAAAATGAAAGCAATTTTAATGACAGCCATTGGCGAAAGTTCGGTTTTAGTTGAACAAGAAATCGCTGAACCCACGTTAAAAACATCAACAGAAATCAAAGTTAAATTGCACGCCGCTGGCGTAAATCCTGTCGATACCAAAATTCGCAAAGGCGGTTTATTTTATCCGAATGCAGAATTACCTGCGGTTTTGGGTTGTGATGGCGCAGGTGAAATCGTTGAAATTGGCGAGTCGGTAACGAATTTTAAAATCGGCGATAAAGTGTGGTTTTGTAATGGCGGTTTAGGACGCGAACAAGGTAATTATGCGGAATTTACAACGATTGAACAGCGTTGGGCAAGTTTAATGCCTCAATCAATTTCGTTTGAAAATGCGGCAGCCGCGCCACTGGTTTTAATTACCGCGTGGGGGGCGTTGTTTGAACGCGGGAATTTGCAAGCAGGTCAAACAGTTTTGATTCACGCGGGTGCTGGCGGCGTAGGACACGTTGCCATTCAGCTCGCAAAAATTGCAGGCGCGAAAGTGATTACCACCGTGAGTTCAAACGAAAAAGCCGATTTTGTAAAATCCCTTGGTGCAGATGAAATCATTTTTTATAACCAAACCGACATTGCCAACGAAGTGAATCGTTTAACGCAAAATCAGGGCGCGGATTTGGTTTTTGATACCGTTGGCGCAGATGTTTTCAAAGAAAGTATTGCTTGTACCGCGCATTTCGGGCGAATTGTAACGTTACTCGATGCCTCAAATTTAGATTTAAACGAAGCACGAATGCGAAATCTGTTAATTGGTTTTGAATTGATGCTCACGCCGATGTTGCGTGATTTGGATTTTGAACGTGATAAGCAAATTGCATTACTGAAAAAATGTGCGAATTATATCGACGCGGGGAAATTAAAAATTCACGTCAGCCACGTTTTACCTTTAGCTGAGGCGAAAATTGCCCACGATTTAATCGAAGTGGGTCACACGATAGGTAAATTAGTTCTTTCTATTTAATACGAGCGACTATGTTTTCCTACGTTTCTTCTAAATCTGAACTCTCTTTTCGGCAAAATTTACGCTGGCTGTTTGTATTGCGAAATTTAATGCTGTTTGGCGAAATTTTTCTAATTTTCATTTCAATTTACGGTTTATATATTGAATTACCACAACGCCCGTTATGGTGGATTGTTGCAAGCATTGCAGCGATAAATATCTATACTTGGTTACGCTTGGAAGATGAAACGCCCGTTACGGCACAAGAAATTTTTGTGCAATTGGTGTTAGATGTTTTGGCAATTACCGCCCTGCTTTATCCGACAGGCGGCGCGTCAAATCCAATTATTTGGGTGTATTTATTGCCGTTGATGATTACGGCAATTATGTTGCCGCCCATTTATGCGTGGTACATGGTGATTTTAACGACCACGATGTACACCATATTGATGGTTTATAACATTGCATTGCCCTCCATTTCTCCCCATTTAAGTCACGGTTCAATCATTGACCTTTCAGAAATGTCGCACTTGGAAATACTTGAACAAGCGCACGTTATGCGTGATCAAAATTATTTTAATTTACACATTTTTGGAATGTGGTTTGGGTTTGTGTTTAGCGCGGGATTAGTCGCATTTTTTGTGGTGGAATTAGCCGAAACCTTAAAAAGTCGCGAGCGCAGTTTAGCCGAAGCCCGTGAAAATGCGTTACGAAATGAACGTGTCGTGGCACTTGGAACGCTTGCAGCAAGCGCGGCACATGATATGGGAACGCCGCTGGGAACGATGGCAATTATCGCGCATGATTTAATGCAGGATTATTCGTATTGTAATCATCCTGATTTGTACGAAAAAATGTCAATTATTGAAGAGCAAATCAATCGCTGCAAACAAGCCTTATCAGTGATGTCCGAATCCGCAGGTGAAATGCGTGCTGAATCGGGAAAAATTATGCTACTGAGTGATTATTTAGAAAGCGTCATAACGCAATGGCGCACGCATAATGTTCGGACAAAATTAAACTTCGTCATTGATTCCGAGGTAAATCTGAACAGGGAAATTATCGCCGAGCGCACATTAACGCACGCTTTGATTAACGTTTTAAATAATGCCGCGAGCGTAACCAATCCTGATTTAGGCATTGAATTTCAGGCCACTTGGGACAGAGAAAATACCACGATTGAAATTTGTGATTTCGGTCTTGGTTTTCCAGACACTTTAATTAAATTTGCGGGGAAACAACCCGTTATCAGCGATAAAAGTGGTTTGGGCGTTGGGTTATTTTTGAGTTATTCGACGCTGCAACGTTTAGGCGGAAAAATAGAATTATCGAATCGCACCGAAGGCGGCGCACGAGTCACCCTCACATTGCCATTATTAGCCGATAAAGAAGAAAACGAAGATGAGTGAAGAATTAGATAATCCACGATTATTGCTGGTTGATGATGACAAAACTTTTTGCAGCGTTCTAAAAAGCGCGTTAATCAAACGTAATTATGATGTTTTAGTGGCTTACGATGTCGCCGAAGGCATCACGCTTGCCGAACAAAATTTGCCCGAATACGCCGTGATTGATTTACGCATTGGTTTTGAATCGGGTTTGGAATTGGTTAAAAAATTGATTTCGCTCGATGACAATACTCGCATTGTGATGTTGACGGGATTTGCGAGTATTGCAACGGCGGTTGAAGCGATAAAATTGGGCGCTACGCATTATTTAACCAAACCAGCAAATGCTGATGAAATTGTGGCGGCGTTGCTGAAAAATGAAGGCGATACGTCAACAATAATCAGCGATGTGCCATTATCGGTAAAGCGATTGGAATGGGAACATTTGCAAAAAGTGTTAATGCAGCATGACGGCAATGTTTCAGCGGCGGCACGCGCGTTAAATATGCACCGCCGCACGTTGCAACGTAAATTAGAAAAACGTCCTGTTCAATTATGAAATTTGGATTTCATAACCACCGAATTTTCGTATATTCAAAACGCCTTTCTCAAAAATTAAATACTGTCCTTTGATGCCGTGTAAAACACCTGAAATATGCGGCGTTTTATCAAAATTCAACGCACTAATTTTGGTTGGCGCAATCGCAATCGGATAATTTAAATCAACCACTTCCGCATCGGCTAAAAATTCGATTTCGTTTTGATTAAGTTGGTTTAATTCGTCAGCACAAATCGCTAACAATTTGTCACGTTCTGCCATTAAATCCAACGGTTCAATTTGATGTTTCAACATCCGTTGCCATTGCGTTTTATCTGCAACGTGTTTCGCAAGTAGCGTTTCAATCAAGCCTGACATTTTGCGTGATGTGACTTTGAAAATCGGTAACGCTTGAATTGCGCCTTGGTCAATCCAACGTGTTGGAATTTGGGTGTGGCGCGTGATGCCAACTTTTAAGCCACTCGTATTTGATAAATACACAAAATGTGGCTGAAAACAAAACGATTCTGCCCATTTCGTATCGCGACACGTTCCGAAAGCGTGATGACACGTTTCAGGTTTCATCATGCACATATCACATTGCGCGAGCCGCGAAAAACACGGATAACAATAACCTTGATTAAAGCTTTTTCTCATTGGCATATTGCAATGCAAACAATACAAATTGCCCGTATGTTTCAATGTCACCATTTGTCCAATCAAATCGTTTAGCGGCACACGCTGATGATTTAAAACTAATTCATAACGAATCGTTGCGTCATGAATTGCTACCATTTTTTCTAATCGCCCTTGCATTTTTTTCCTCGTTAAAAAGCACACCGTAAGTCTGGTATAATGCCGCAATTCACACACTTTAACCCTAAAAAAGAGGATTTTATGTCTTTAATGCGCGTGCCATCTGGCAAAAATTTACCCGACGAAATTAACGTCATCATTGAAATTCCTGCTTACAGCGACCCCGTTAAATATGAAGTTG
>CANKON010000107.1 GCA_947484105.1 Methylococcaceae bacterium
ATTGGACAGACAAGAAAAAGGACTTGGTGACATATCCGCGATTCAAGAAGTGACTGAACGTTTTGAATTAGCCGTGACCGCCATTATCAATTTAAGTCATATTATCGACTACCTAAAAACAGCGGGCGAAACTGAACAATTAGCGGCAATTGAAACCTATCGAACACGTTACGGAATTTAATTTCAATTGCAACAAAAACGCCCAATCATTTAAACGAGTTGGGCGTTTTTTAGTCAAAAAAACAGTGACTTATTGTGCAGTACTGCCTTGCAAAATTTGTTGTTCTGTTTTTTTGTTCATCACGAGAATCGAAATTCTCCGATTGATAGGATCTAAAGGTTCCGTCGCAGAATTATAAGGAACGCTCGACGACATTCCAATGACACGCAACACTTTATTTTCAGCTAAACCGCCTTCCGTTAATTCATAGCGGGCAGCATTCGCTCTATCGCTCGATAATTCCCAATTTGTATAGCCTTTTTGATTCGTTGGAAAAGGTCTGGAATCTGTATGCCCATTCAAACTCACTTTGTTAGGCAATTCGTTAATTACAGGCGCAAGAGCGTGCAGAATGACACGAACATGAGGTTCTGTTTGTGCGCTTGCTAATTTGTACATCGGACGATTTTGGTCATCCACCAACAAAATCCGTAATCCTTCAGGCGTAATTTCAAGTTTAATTTGATCTTTAAACTCGTTTAATTCGGGCGTTTCATTGATTTTTGCTTGGATTTTTTCTTTCAGCGATTCTAATTTTGCCTTTTCCATTTCTTCGGCTTTTTTCTCAATGTCATCGGGCGATATTTCAATCATTTCTGAAGTTGAGCCGTTTTTGACCTCACCTTGCTCACTTGAAATCATATCAGAGCCCCCACCTTCTATTACCGAGGTTCGCTCTCCTGTCGATTTGCCCCCCGACATTGAAACACGATACGGGTCAGCAAAAAACTCGGCGATTCCTTTGCGTGTGGTTTCGTCCGTTGAACCGAGTAGCCACATCAATAGAAAAAACGCCATCATCGCCGTTACGAAATCGGCGTAAGCCAATTTCCACGCGCCACCATGATGCGCGTGACCACCTTTTTTAATTTTTTTAATGATAATGGGTTGTTGTTCAGCCATGACTGCGATTACCCTTTGTTGCTGCGTAATAAATCATCAAGTTCTTGGAAAGAGGGGCGTTTATCAGTCGAAATCATCGCTCGCATATATTCCGCCGTCATTGCAGGTGAAACGCCTTTTGCGGTACACAACAAACCTTTTTGGGCGCATTTGAAGATATTTCCTTCTATTTCTGCACGAGTTGACATCAACGCACCAACAGGTCCAATAAAGCCATACGCTAACAAAATACCCACGAATGTTCCCACTAACGCTGCCGCAATCGCTTTCCCCATAACGGCAGGCGGTGCACCTACAAGTTCCATTGTATGAACCACACCCATAACCGCTGCGACGATACCAAATGCGGGCAAACCATCCGCCATCGTTTGAATCACTTTGACAGGCGCGTGAGCATCTTCGTGATGCGTTTCCATCGTTTGATCCATTAATTCTTCGAGCTGATGAACTTCAACGCCCGTTACAATCAGACGAAGATTGTCACAAATAAAATCGAGCAAATGATGATCTGCCGTTAATTTTTCAGTGAAAATAGCGGGATTACTTTCTGGATTCTCAATCAAATCTTCCAGCGATAACAAACCTTCTTTACGAGTTTTATTCGTTAGCATATAAAAACACATAATCAGTTCAAGATAGAAATCTTTGCTATAAGGCTCTGGTTTCAACGTCGCGGTCGCTTTTGCAATCGATTCTTTGACTAAAGACATTGGATTGGCAGTAAGCAATGCGCCAACAGCCGCTCCGACGATAATAATATATTCAAAAGGCTGAAATAAAATAGCTGGATGTCCACCACCGCCAATATAGCCGCCCATCAACGCGCTACAAACTAATACATATCCAATAATAACTAACATTGTTTTCTCGTGTGCTGTGTTTAAAATAACTGAGTGCTATAAATATAAAGCAATATAGCTGCCATCATGAAGTTTTATCTATAAAATTAAATTTCCCTCTTAATCGGCAGCAAAACACATTTTTAAAAATTAAACGGTGAGTTTTATTTCTGCCGTTGTCGCAACGCTTCATACAGCAACACACCCGTTGCGACGGATAAATTCAAACTTTCAACTGTACCGAGCATCGGTAATTTCACCAGCACATCGCATTGTTCACGGGTTAAACGACGCATTCCGCTTTCTTCCGCGCCAATGACTAACGCCATCGGCACCGTGAAATCGCTTTGATAAACGGTTTGCTGCGCTTCACCTGCTGTGCCGATAATCCACAAACCTTCTGTTTTTAACCAGCGTAACGTTCGCGCTAAATTCGTCACAATATAAACAGGCACTGTTTCTGCCGCGCCACTTGCGACTTTACAAACCGTCGGCGTAATTCCCACCGCGTTATCTTTCGTGATAATAATGCCGTGAACGCCTGTTGCATCAGCGGTTCGCAAACACGCGCCTAAATTGTGTGGATCTTGCACGTTATCTAAAACTAAAAATAACGCCGTCTCAGTCAAATGTTCGACGGCGGTTTTTAATTCATTTTCAGATAATTCTTCAGGCAATGAAACTTCCAGCACGACACCTTGATGATTCATGCCGTCAGCGAGTTTATCGAGTTTTTTACGATCAACTTTTTCAATGATCACGCCTAATTCCGTCAACGTTTCAAGCAAGGTTTCTAAACGTTTGTCGTGGCGTTCGGTATTGAGCCACGCGCGAGAAATTTTTTGTGGCGAATACATCAACGCCGATTGGGCAGCGTGTAAGCCAACGATTTTGGTCAATTTCATGATTAGTCTTTTTTAGAAGGCGTAGCTTCAATGGGCAAAAGTGGAATGTGATAATGCGACAAAATCGCTTCGATGTCAGCCGATTTTTCAGTAATCAATTTATTAAGCTGTTCTTGGCGCGTTTTGTCATTTTTACGCACGCCCATCGCCATTTGATAATCGAACTTTAAACCTGCTTCGGATTTCATAGGAATGACGGTATAACCATTTGGATTTTGCGCCACAACATGACCTGCCAAAATACCCCACAAAATCACCATGTCGATTTTTTTGGCTTTCAAATCATCCGACATTTGCATCGCGACGTTATGTTCGCTGTCGCCCGTCATACTCTGATAGGGAATGCCTTGGTCAAGCAACTCGTGTTTTTGCAACCAATCCGTTCCCGCGCCACGATCAAACATCGCAATTTTTAGTTTCGCTTGTTGTGCGGGGGAAAGTTGCGCGAGTTGTTCAGCAGTTTGAATGTTATCCCAGCCACGACCTTTTGCAATTAACAAAACATAAGTTGAATGATAATAAGGTTGCGTTGTTAAAACCATGTCGCTTCCCGCTGGCATTCCCATCACGATGTCGCATTTGAAATCTTTACTTTCAACCGCATTTTCATCCGTGAACGCATTAAGCGAATTACGAATAAAACCAATTCGTTGCGGCAACCAAAAGTATTCCAACTTTTGTCCGAGTTCTTTTGCAAAAAGTGACGCAATTTTATTTTCAAAACCGTCTTCTTTGTTGCTTGAATACGGTGGATTTAGGGGGTCAGCGCAGACTTTGAATTTTTCAGCATTCGCCATTAAAACCGTTGTACTTAAAGCAAATCCTAAAATAACAGCAGATATTTTCATCTTTTTAAACCTCAATAAAAAAGCCTTGACCGATAAATCGATCAAGGCTTTAGGCTAACTAAAAAAGCAAATTTTTAAAAATGCTTATTTGTTGCTTGGTAATGCAAATACAGTGAAAGTTCCACCTAATTTAGTGAATGAACTTAAACTTCTGTACGCACCAACCGCGCCCAAACCTTCAGAGTTTGAACCTGCTTCGCCGCTGTCTAAACCAGCTGCGATGCCGATACCTGCCCAGCCGCCGATACCTGAAAGAACACCAATGTATTGTTTACCTTGGAATTCCCAAGTATTTACGTTACCGATGATGCCTGATGGGGTTTTGAATTTGTACAATTCTTTACCTGTTTTCGCGTCAACCGCTTTCAAGTAACCTTCCAAAGTACCATAGAATACAACGCCGCCAGCGGTTGCAACTGAACCAGACCAAACAGAGAATGTTTCTTTGTTTGACCAAGCGATTTTGCCAGTTTTCGCGTCAAATGCGGTGAACTGACCTAAGTTGGTTGAACCGTCTGGTTTGCCAGTTAAAACGTCTGCGCCAGCAGGTCCCATTGTTAAAGTCGCGCCAACGTAAGGTTGACCTGCGGTATAAGCGACTTCAAATGGTTCGTAGTCCATGCACAAATGGTTGCCTGAAATATAGAACAAACCAGTTTGTGGAGAGTAAGAAACAGGTTGTTGGTTTTTAGAGCCTAACGCCGCAGGGCAAACGCCAGCTGTGTTTACGTCTTCGCCGTTTTGTTCTGTTGAGTATTTAGACACAACTTCTGGACGACCTGATTTCATATCAACGTGTGATGCCCAGTTAACTGATTTGTCGAATTTTTCAGCAACTAACAATTCACCATTTTCACGATCTAATGTGTAACCAAAACCATTACGATCGAAATGCACGATTGTTTTGTGCATTTTGCCTTTGACTTCTTGGTCAACTAAAACAGTTTCGTTGATACCGTCAAAATCCCATTCGTCATGCGGAGTCATTTGGTAAACCCATTTAACTTCGCCAGTGTCCGCATCACGCGCCCACAATGACATTGACCATTTGTTATCGCCTGGACGTTGTACTGGGTTCCAAGTAGATGGGTTGCCTGATCCATAGTAAATTAAGTTTAATTTTGGATCGTAAGAATACCAGCCCCAAGTTGTACCGCCACCAATTTTCCATTGGTCGCCTTTCCATGTGCTGGTACTTGAATTTTCGCCAACAGGCTGAACGCTACCGTCTTTCCAAGCAGTGGTTTTTTTCGGGTTAATGATGGTGTCTTTATCTGGACCCATGCTATAGCCTTTCCACGCTAATTTGCCTGAGTTGATGTCATACGCAGCTAAGAAACCACGCACACCAAACTCACCACCTGAAATACCTGTGATAACTTTATCTTTAACAACGATTGGTGCTTGTGTGTTGGTCATACCCAATTTTGGGTCGCCATTTTGAACGCTCCAAACTCTTTTACCTGTTTTAGCGTCTAATGCCGTTAAAACCGTGTCAGATTGTTGTAAGAAAATTTTGCCATCACCATAAGCCAAACCACGGTTCACAGTATCGCAGCACATAACAGGAATCGTTACGTCAGCGTCTTGGCTCGGTGTGAATTCCCAGATAACAGATTGTGTTGATTGATCAATCGCATAAACAGTATTTGGAAATGGTGTGTGAATATACACAACATCATTAACTACTAAAGGACCACCTTCGTGACCACGCAAAACGCCTGTTGAGAAAGACCAAGCAGGTTGCAAATTTTTAACGTTGTCAGTCGTGATTTGGTTTAATTTACTGAAACGTGTGCCAGCATAATCGCCGCCCCATGTTGCCCAGTTAGCAGGGTTTTGTGTTAATTTTTCTAAATCAGCATTCGCTGATGAAATAGCGGGTGCCG
>CANKON010000108.1 GCA_947484105.1 Methylococcaceae bacterium
AAACTCAGAATGCCTAAAACTATAATCAATACCTATGGAATTTACTTAAATGCTGTGACGACATATTCTAAAATAGAAAATTTCAAAATTATCTACACGAAAAATCGTTTTACTTTTACTAAAAACTTTATGAATCCAATACTTTTAGGCGTGAACATTGATCACGTCGCCACAATTCGCCAGGCGCGAGGCACACGTTACCCCAATATTTTGCAGGCAGCATTAGTAGCTGAACAAGCGGGAGCCGATGGAATTACCGCACATTTGCGTGAAGACCGTCGTCACATTCAAGACCGTGATATTTTTTTGCTAAAAGAAAATATCCACACACGCTTGAATTTTGAAATGGCAGTAACAAACGAAATGTTGGCAATAGCTTGTCAAGTTAAACCGTTTGCGTGTTGTTTGGTTCCTGAAAAACGGGAAGAGTTAACAACGGAAGGCGGATTGAATGTGTTGGAAAATTTGCCGCGCTTGCAAATGGCGTGTGCAAAATTAGCGGATGCAGACATTGAAGTTTCGTTATTTATCGATCCCGATGAAAACCAAATTGATGCCGCGGTAAAAGCGGGTGCGCCCGTCATTGAATTGCATACGGGCGCGTATGCCGACGCGCCAAATCGTGCCGCGCAATTGCAAGAATTAGCACGCATTCAACACGCCGCAAAATATGCTCACGCGGCAGGTTTGCAAGTCAATGCAGGACACGGATTACATTTTCATAATGTCCAAGCGATTTGCGCGATTCCTGAAATTATTGAACTCAACATTGGTCATTCGATTATCGCACAAGCGATTTTTTCAGGATTGGCGCAAACAGTGGTGGAGTTGAAAATGGTGATGGAAAAAGCGCGAGCGTCAATCTGACGCAGTGAAAAATCCGTGTTTTTGCATTCGATAAAGTAACGTATCGCGCGTAATTCCCAATAATCGCGCGGACTTGCTGCGATTTCCTTGCGTGCGATCTAAGGCTTGGTTAATCAAATTCGCTTCCAGCGCATCTAATTTCAACCCCACACTCGGCAAAATAAAATCATGTGTTTCAACATGATGTGTTTTTTCTTGAAATTCTGCTGGCAAATGTTCAGGTTCAATAATTTGATCCGCAAACAAAATGCTCAAACGTTCGCATAAATTTCGCAATTCTCGAATGTTTCCAGACCATTTATGGTGCTTCAAAATTTTCAAACTTGCTTTGTTGAATTTTGGCGCTTTAATGCCGTGATTTTTTTCAAACATTTTAAAAAAATGCGCGACTAATAATTCAATATCTTCGCTACGTTCCGATAATGGCGGCAATTCAAACGGCACGACATTTAAACGAAAGTACAAATCTGAACGGAATGCACCGTTTGAAATCAAGGTGGTTAAATTCGCGTTCGATGCTGCAATAACCCGTACATCGACTTTATAAGGTCGTACATCTCCGACCGCTAAACATTCGCCTGAATCTAAAAAACGCAATAATTTTGCTTGAATCGACAACGGCAAAGAATTGATTTCATCTAAAAACAACGTGCCACCGTCGGCAGCTTGCAATAGACCTTGCGTGTTATGAATCGCGCCTGTAAATGACCCTTTTTTATGTCCAAACAATTCCGATTCAATCAAACTTTCGGGCAATGCCGCGCAATTGAGCGTCAAAAATTCTTTGTTGGCACGCGAACTGGCATTTTTAATCGCGTGAGCAAAAACCTCTTTGCCCGTTCCCGTTTCGCCTTTTAACAAAACCGTGACATCGGTTGCTGCAACAATTTTCGCGCTCCGAATCAAGGTTTCTAAGGTTGGCGATTGCCCAATAATCGTTTCAAAATTATTCATGATTCATCGTGTGTGGCGTAATTGCCATCGGATTTAAGGTTGGAAATGCCGCCAATAACGCCAACGCAATCATGATAAGACCGACAATTTGTTTAAAGCGTTTCATTGATGCGAGGCGAGTCAACACGCTAATCATTACACCTACGCCCATCACAGCAGGTAATGTTCCCAAACCGAAAGCAATCATCGTCAATGAACTTTGTAAAACGCTACCACTTGCCACCGTCAACGCTAATGCCGCATAAACTAAACCACATGGAATCCAGCCCCACACCATGCCGAATAAATAAGCGTGCTTGCAATTTTTAACAGGAATTAATTTGCGTCCGAACGGTTCAACCCGCCGCCAAATGTGTAAGCCTAATTTTTCGATGTAAGCAAAACGTGGAAACCAACCCGCAATATACAAACCTGCGCCCGTCATAATGAGTGCAGAAATGATTTGTAATAATCGATGTCCGTGTGTTTCACCAAGCGGTAAAGTGACTAAAACTTCAACCAATCCAGCTAGTGCGCCAGCAATCGCGTAACTGGTAATGCGTCCTGCGTTATAGCTGAAAATAAACGGTAACAAACGTTTTCTATCTTGACGAATTTCAGGCGCAAGGCTGAACGTCAATGAACCAATAATTGAGCCACACATCCCGATGCAATGCAGACTGCTGAATAATCCCATCAACAACGCAACTAACAATGACGACGTAAAATTAGGATCAAAAATCATGCGAATTGTACTGCAATTTGAGCTTGCATCGTTTCTGCCATCGCTTTGCGATTGTTTGCATCACGAATTGGACGACCAACAACTATGTAATCTGCGCCATTTTGAAATGCATCTTCAACAGTCACGACCCGTTTTTGATCATCGTCTTCACGATTATCAACAGGACGCACGCCAGGTGTAATGACGAGTAGTTTATTGTCTAATTCTTCGCGCAACATCGATACTTCTAAACCTGAAGACACAATGCCATCGCAACCAATCGCTAACGCACGTTTGGCGCGGGATAATACCAATTCGCGCACATCACATTGAAACCCCAAATCATCTAAATCGCCACGGTCTAAACTTGTCAATGCGGTAACAGCTAAGACTTTTAAATCGCCTTTGTTTGCCGCTGCAGCTTCCATAATCGCGTCGTTGCCGTGAATCGTGGCTAAATCGACCCCTTTTTGACTTAATGCCGCAATGGCGCGTCCCACTGTTGCAGGCACATCAAAAAATTTTAAATCCACAAACACTTTTTTACCGCGAGCTTTAAGCCATTCAATAAAACCAAAATAATCGCCGCACATGAATAATTCCATGCCGACTTTATAAAAAACAACGCTGTCACCCAATTCTTCAACAAGTGCTTTTGCTTCATCTATGCTCGGTACATCGAGTGCCATAATTAAACGTTCATTTACTGGGATGGGTTTGCTTGAAATAAAAGATTGCGTCATAACATTAACTAAGCTTAAAAGTTGAAATAGCGGTTATCTTACCGAATCTTGGCGGGTTCGATAAATGTTATTTGTTTTTAGGCAATTCGCGTAAAATTAAAAAAGCGGTCACGCTTAAACCTTGTAGGAATCATGATGAAAAAATTACTTTTATTACCTCTGTTACTTATTTCATTCGGTAGTTTTGCCGAAGAAAAAACCGCTGACGAATGGGAAAACACCACAATTAGCGATGAAACCATTAAAAAAATTCAAGAATCAAAATACGCTTATAAAAAATGTGTCGCCACGGAAATGCAAAAAGCACCGTATCAAAAACAAGAAAGCCGTCAAGCCACTGAAGCGATTGTCAAACAATGTGAAACGGTTTTAGCCAAAATCCGCGATGTTTATATTGCTGAAAAAGTACCCGAAATTATTGCCGATAGACATTTAAAACAAATGCGTTTACAAACCACACGCCTTGTTCTACAAGACATGATGTATAACGAAGCAGCTCGCTCCGTAAAATAATAAAAACTATAAAAATTTAGAGAGGATTCAAACATGGATATTTCAAATTACACGATTGATTTAGCGTTAAAACCGACTACGCTTGATGCGTGGCACGTTTGTTTGGCAGGAACATCAGCAATTTTGGCAGGTGCGTTGATTATCACATTACTTGCATTGGTTATTTCATTAGCGCGTCGTAAAGAACCTGTTGCGAGCGAACCGCAGATTAAAATTGTTGAAAAAATTGTGCAAGCTGAACCGATTATTAAAACGGTTGAAGTGCCTGTTGAAAAGATTGTCGAAGTCGAAAAAATTGTTGAGAAAATCGTTCAATTACCCGCCCCTGCGCCTGTTGTATTAAAAGAAGCAAGCCCCGATGCGGCATTACAACTTTTATATTTATTACAAAACGACGCCCGTTTTATCGATTTCATCAAAGAAGATATGAGCGCACACAGCGACGAAGACGTTGGCATGGTGGCGCGTGTAATTCACGAAGGTTGCAACAAAGTCTTAAACGACCATTTCTCTTTCTCACCGATTGCGAAAGAAAACGAAGGTGACAAAATTACATTGATTGAAGGTTACGATGCCGCGAAAGTTCGTGTGACAGGTAACATTGTTGGTAATCCACCTTTTACAGGCACAATTATTCACAAAGGTTGGCAAGTCACTGACGTGCGTTTGCCAAGTACCGTTCAAGGCTACAACGCAAACGTTATCGCGCCTGCTGAGGTTGAATTATGAGTTTTTTTGACCAAATGAAAAAAAAAGCGGCTGAAACATCGAAGACGGATGATTCGATAAAAGAAGACGCTAAAAAATCTGAAGCCAAAGCCGAAGAATCTGACGTTGAAGCCGTTGTTGAACCAAAAATTGAAAACGTTGCGCCTGAACAAAAAAAAGAAACACCTGCAAAAGTTGAAGACGTTGCGCCCATCGCTCAAAAATTAACACAAAAAATTGACGATTCAACAGGCAAACATTTTGCTGTCGGCATCGATTTAGGCACAACGCATTGTGTCCTTTCTTATGCTGATATCACAGACGTTGAAGCCGAATTTTCTCAGCAAGTCATGGGGATTTCGCAATTAACCTCGCCAAGTATTGTTGAAGAAAAATTGCAGTTGCCATCCTTTATTTATCAAGCCAATGACGCGGAATTGCCTGCAAATTCGATTGTTTTGCCTTGGAATCAAAAACCTGATTTGATTGTGGGAGAAATTGCTCGCAGTTTAGGTTCTAAAACACCGATTCGTTTAGTTTCGAGTGCAAAAAGTTGGCTTTGTCACGCGGGGGTTGATTGCAAATCAGCGATTTTACCTGCCGATGCGCCTGACGAAGTTGAAAAAGTGTCGCCGTTTGAGGCCACAAAAGCCTATTTAGAACACATGAGCAGCGCGTGGTTGCATTTGCATCCGAACGCACCGCTTTCGCAACAAGATTTAGTCATTACCGTTCCCGCGTCATTTGATCCAGCGGCGCGTGAACTCACTGTTGAAGCCGCAAAAGCAGTTGGTTTAAGCCACGCAATTTTGCTCGAAGAACCGCAAGCTGCGTTATACAGTTGGATTGAACAAACTCAAGGCGAATGGCGCAAACAAGCTAAAGTCGGCGATGTGATTTTAGTTATCGACGTAGGTGGCGGTACAACTGACTTATCGTTAATTGCAGTCACGGAAAAAGAGGGCATATTAGATTTCACGCGCGTTGCGGTTGGTGAACACATTTTGCTTGGTGGCGACAATATGGATTTAGCGTTGGCGTACACCGTC
>CANKON010000109.1 GCA_947484105.1 Methylococcaceae bacterium
CGGCATTTATTGGTCCGTCTGGCTGTGGTAAATCGACACTTTTACGTTGCATTAACCGCATGAATGATTTAGTGGATAACGTTACGATTGATGGCAAAATTTTGTTACATGACGAAAACATTTTCGATAAATCGGTGAATGTTGCCGCGTTACGTCGTCGCGTTGGCATGGTGTTTCAAAAACCGAATCCGTTTCCAAAATCGATTTTTGAAAATGTGACTTACGGTTTGCGAATTCAAGGCATTAACGATAAGCGTATTTTAGAAGAAACCGTTGAAACATCGCTACGCGGTGCGGCATTGTGGGACGAAGTAAAAGACCGCTTGAACGATAACGCCCTCGGTTTATCAGGCGGTCAACAACAACGTTTGGTGATTGCGCGTGCAATTGCGATTGCACCAGAAGTGTTATTGCTTGATGAACCTGCATCAGCGTTAGACCCAATTTCGACCTTGAAAATTGAAGAGTTAATTAACGAACTCAAAGAAAAATTCACCATCGTCATCGTGACGCACAATATGCAACAAGCGGCGCGTGTTTCTGATTACACGGCGTTTATGTACATGGGTGAATTGATTGAAATGGGCGCAACGACGCAACTTTTTACCAAACCCACAAAAAAACAAACCGAAGATTACATCACTGGTCGTTACGGTTAATTAGGAGATTTCAGTGAATAGATTTAACAGTGCTACCCACGTTTCTGCTCAATTTGACAAAGAATTAGAGGAAATTCGTGAAAAAGTTTCTGCAATGGGCGATTTGGTAGGGCAACAACTTGCTTTGGTCATTGAAGCCTTTACAACTGGAAATGTCGATTTGGCAATGCAAGTTTTAAAGCAAGACGATACGATTGACGAGTACGAAGCGGCTATTGATGAGGATTGTGCAACAGTGATTGCATTACGTCAGCCAACAGGACATGATTTAAATTTGTTAATTTCTGTTATTAAAGTGGCAAATGAATTAGAAAGTATCGCTGCAAAAGTGGAAGGAATTGCCGATATAACCATTCAATTGAATAATTCGTTACCCGCAGACACCTGAGGTAGAAAAATGGACAACAGCAAAATAGCGCACCACATTTCAGAAAATTTTAACAAAGAGTTAGAAGATATTCGCAACAGTGTTTTAACGATGGGGGGATTGGTTGAGTCACAAATCGAACAAGCCGTCAAAGCCCTTGCGTCGGGTGATATGGAGCTTGCAGAATTAGTCATTAAGCAAGATAACCAAATCGATGAATTGGAAATGGCAATTGATGCCGAATGCACCCAAATTATTGCTTTGCGTCAACCAGCGGCATTTGATTTACGTTTGTTATTGACCGTTTTGCGTATCATTAATGAATTAGAGCGAGTCGGTGATTTAGCAGAACGTATTGCGAAAACGGCAATTTACCTTTCAAATAACAGTGAAGGTAGAACAGATCAGTATTACGAATTGCAGCATATGTCGGGATTGGTTAGAGATATGTTACATCGTGCGCTAGATAGTTTTGCACGAATGTCTGTTGATAACATTACGGATATTACAGGCAGTGATGAACATGTAGATCGTGAATATGCCAGTATTATTCGCCAATTGATTACGCAAATGATGGAAGATCCGCGCAATATCACCCGTTCGTTAGATATGCTTTGGACCGTTCGCGCATTAGAAAGAATTGGTGACCACTCACGTTACATTTGTGAGCATTTAATTTACATGATAAAAGGCGAAGATGTTCGTCATTTAACGCAGGCAGAACTTGAACTGAAGATGAACGGTTAATGTTTACTAAGAAAGGGCGAATAATCATTCGCCCTTACATTTTTATTCAATACTTTCGTATAAATCCAAATACTGCTCCGCGCTACTTTTCCATGAAAAGTCACGAGTCATAGCGTTTGTTTGAAGCTGTTTCCAAGCAACGGGAAAACTGTGCAATAACACAGCACGTTTAACAGTTTCAAGTAACGCACCAGCACTTTCTTCGTTAAAAACAAACCCAGTTGCCGTTTGATTGGCTATCGTGTCGGGCAATGTATCAATGACTGTGTCCGCCAAACCGCCCGTCTTTCTGACAATGGGTAACGTGCCGTAGCTTTGGCTATACATTTGATTTAATCCACATGGTTCAAAACGTGATGGCATTAAAAACACATCCGCCCCCGCTTCAATTAAATGCGCTAACGATTCGTCATAACCCAATGTTAACGACATTTTGTGTGGATAAGCAGCGGCAAATTGATTTAGACGTTTTTCAAAATCTTTGTCACCACTGCCTAAAATCACAATTTGTATCGGTAAACTGAGTAATTCGGCAAAACAGTCCAGAATTAAATCAATGCCTTTTTGCTCAACTAAACGACTAATTAAACCCATCAAAAACACGTTTTCATCGACAGGTAAATTAAGCCGTGTTTGCAACGCCGTTTTATTAACCACTTTGTCTGGCAAGGACTTAACGCTATATTTTTGAGCAATTAGCGCGTCATGTTCTGGATTCCAGTCGTCATCAATACCGTTAATAATTCCCGTTAAATCTTCGTTGCGATAAATTAGCAAGCCTTCTAAGCCGTAACCCAATTCGGGCGTTTGAATATCAAGCGCGTAAGTCGGACTGACAGTTGTAATTTTATCCGCGTAAGCGATTCCACCTTTGATAAACGAAATCATACTGTGGAATTCTAAGCCGTCTGGCGATAACAATTCAGGCTGTAGTTGTAAAACCGAGGCGGTTAAGCCGCTGAATAACCCCTGATACGCCATGTTGTGAATCGTGAAAACAGTTTGCGGACATTCATATTCCATTGATAACAAGGCGGGAATTAACCCCGTTTGCCAATCGTTGCAATGAACAATATCTGCTTTCCAATCAATTTCAACTCGATTCATAGCAACTTCAATTGCGGCTCGACAAAATAACGCAAACCGTTCCGCGTTATTCGCGTAAGAATGCCCAAATCCATCAACATACGGATTTCCCGCCATGCCAAAGTATTCGGGACAATCAATGAGCCACACAAGGACAGAACTATCGGGTAATTTCGTTTCTAATAAACGGATAGTGTGTGTGCCGACAGTAAATTCACTGCAAAAATTGACTTGGTTGTTGAGGTTTAATGCCCCGTAATTCGGTAAAATCAAGCGAACGTCTTGCCCTAACTCTGCCAGGGCTTTTGGCAAACTACTCGATACATCAGCCAGCCCGCCTGTTTTAATTAACGGATGTGCTTCGCTGGTGACAAAAAGAATTTTTTTCATAAAAATTAAATTAAATTTTCAAAATAAGCGCACCGAGTGGCGGCAATGTTAAGGTCAAAGAATAATCTTGATTCATCCACGGTTTATCTTCCGTTTCAACTACGTCATTACCGATATTAGAACCTGCGTAATAGCGGGAGTCAGAATTGAAAATTTCATGATAAACGCCTTTTTCTGGCACACCAATTCGATAATTTTCGCGAACAATCGGTGTGAAATTTAACACGACAATAAGGTGCGAATGCCCATGAATCCGTTGGAAACATAAAATGGACTGTTGAACATCATGGCAATCAATCCATTCAAACCCGCGTTGTTCAAAGTCGTGGCGATGCAAGGCGGGTTCTGTTTTGTAAAGTTGGTTTAAATCCTTCACCAAGGATTGCAACCCACTGTGGTGCGGATATTCCAAAACGTACCAATCCAATTCTTTTTTGAAATTCCATTCCGTACCTTGTCCAAATTCACATCCCATAAATAACAATTTTTTGCCAGGATACGCAAACATAAACGTGTAAAGCAAACGCAAATTCGCGCAACGCTGCCATTCGTCGCCCGTCATTTTATTGAGCAATGAACCTTTGCCATGAACCACTTCATCGTGCGAAAACGGCAGCGTGAAATTTTCAGTGAACGCATAAAGCATTCCGAACGTGAGTTGATCATGATGATATTGGCGGTGAATAGGATCTTCTTGCATATATTTTAAAATATCGTGCATCCAACCCATGTTCCATTTCATTGAAAAACCTAAACCACCCGCCCAGGTCGGACGTGTAACTTGCGGCCAAGATGTCGATTCTTCCGCCATAATCACCGTGCCAGGTTGTTGCTGATGCGTGATAGTGTTCAGTTCACGCAAAAAGTCGATGGCTTCTAAATTTTCATTACCACCGTAACAATTCGGAACCCAATCATCGGCTTCACGCGAATAATCGAGATACAACATTGACGCGACGGCATCCACGCGCAAACCGTCTAAATGGAATTCTTCTAACCAAAAAACGGCACTGGCGAGCAAAAAGTTTTTAACTTCATTGCGTCCAAAGTTATAAATCAATGTTCCCCAATCACGATGTTCCCCTTTGCGCGGATCCTCGTGTTCGTAAAGTGCGCTGCCGTCAAAACGTGCTAGGGCAAAATTATCTTTGGGGAAATGGGCGGGAACCCAATCAAGAATCACACCGATGTTATTCTGATGAAAATAATCGATGAAATAACGGAAGTCGTCCGCGCTACCAAAACGGCTGGTGGGCGCGAAATAGCCAGTTGTTTGATAGCCCCACGAATCGTCCAATGGATGTTCAGTAATCGGCAACAATTCAATATGCGTAAAGCCTAAATTTTTGACGTATTCGACCAATTGCACCGCGAGTTTGCGATAATTCAAAAAATTTCCGTATTCGTCACGCTTCCATGAACCCAAATGCACTTCGTAAATCGACATGGGTTGATGCAGCCAATCGTGATGTTTGCGAGCGTCCATCCATTGCGAATCTTGCCATTCATAAGTATTTTTATTGACAACCACCGCCGCTGTTTTAGGACGATTTTCAAACTGTTGTCCGTAAGGGTCGGTTTTAACTAACACTTCGCCGCTGGCACGATTTAGTAATTCAAATTTATAAAAATATCCTGCTGCTAATTCGGGAATAAATAATTCCCAAACGCCGCCACCGCCTAAACTTCGCATCGGGTGACAACGACCATCCCAACGATTGAAATCGCCAATGACACTCACTCGCCCCGCATTAGGTGCCCAAACGGCAAACAACACGCCTGAAATGCCGTCTACCGTGTACGGATGTGCGCCCAATTTTTGATAAACGTGCCAATGTTTGCCTTCACCGAATAAATGTAAATCGAATTCGGGCAATTGAACGCCAAAATCGTATGGATCATGTCCTTCATGGCTTAAACCGTTTTTATCTAGCCAAGTGATTTTGTAATGGGGCGGCAATTCGCCTTTCTTTCCGATATATTCAAAAAAATCCGTCCCTTCAATACGCGAAATGGCAACATTGTTATGCGTAAAATGTACCGACTCTGCATAAGGTAAATAAAGCCGAACATGAATTTTGGCGGCTTTTAGGTGACGACCTAAAACAGAAAAAGGATTGTGATGCTGCGCTGCAGCGATTTTGACTGAATCGAAATCCAGCGTAACGGGAGATTGCTTTTTCACTAGGAATAGCCTCGGTGTAGTAGGATAATGTTTGCGAAGTGTAGCAAACAAAAAAAAAGTTGTGTATCTATAAACCGTGGAGAATA
>CANKON010000110.1 GCA_947484105.1 Methylococcaceae bacterium
CACCATATAAATCGTTCCACCATCCGCATTCGTTAATGAAATCGCACCGAGTAAAATTTTTTCCAATAATTCCGTCGTATTGTGTTCCGTGGACATAAGCATTCCAATGTCTGCCAGTTTCTCAAACTGACGGATAATCTGCTTCATTTCCAAATAATTTTCGTAATTAAATTCAGCGTCTTCGTTCATGATTTTTTGATTTACAAGTTAAACATCTGTTGCGAATGTTACGCGCCACAAAAGAAAAATCAATTAGTTATCATTTTTTCAAATTCCTATCCATGACGGTCACCCCCAAAATCGTGTGTCACATCTATTTAATTAGAAATGAATAAGTGGTCTAATTGCGCGGTGTCATTAACATTCATTTATGTTCACTTTTAAGCAAACCCTAATTTTATGACTGAAGAAAATATCAAAACTCATGCAACCGACATACTCATCGTCGATGACACGCTGGAAAACTTGCAATTACTGACTTCAATTTTAAAAGAAGAAGGCTACAAAGTGAGACCCGCAAGCTCTAGCACAATAGCGTTACAAGCAGTGGCAAAAAAAATTCCCGATTTAATTTTACTCGATATTCAAATGCCTGATATGAATGGCTATCAAGTTTGTGAAGAATTAAAACGTCATTCAGCCACACGCGATATTCCGATTATTTTTATCAGCGCGTTATGCGATGTAAATGATAAGGTAAAAGCGTTTAACGTCGGTGGCTTAGATTACATTAACAAACCGTTTCAGTTTGAAGAAGTCAAAGCGCGGGTTTCAACGCATTTAAAATTGAAAGCTTATCAAAATGAAATGGAACAAAAAGTCGCTGAAGGAATTGAAAAAATAAACGGATTAAATCAAGAAATTATTGAAACGCAACGGGAATTGATTTTCACAATGGGTGAAATTTGTGAAACGCGCTCGAAAGAAACAGGAAAGCACGTGACGCGTGTTGCGGAGTATTCGTATTTATTAGCCATTTTATGTAATTGTGATGAAGAAGAAGCCCAGATGATTCATCAAGCCTCTCCGATGCACGATATTGGAAAAGTCGCGATTGCTGACGCTATTTTGCATAAAGAAGGGCGTTTGACACTCGAGGAATGGGAGACAATGAAAACGCACACAACGGTGGGACACACTATGTTATCTGTGTCACATCGCCCCTTGTTAAGAATGGCTGCCACGATTGCACTAGAACACCATGAAAAATGGGACGGCTCAGGTTATCCAAACGGCTTGGCAGGTGAGCAAATTAGTCTGACAGGGCGAGTAAGCGCGATTGCAGATGTATTTGATGCACTAGGTTCTGTGCGATGTTACAAGGAAGCATGGGAATTGCCTGCAATTTTAGATTTTCTAAAACAAGGACGCGGTACCAGTTTTGATCCGAAATTGATTGATTTATTTTTTGAAAATTTAGATAAATTTTTGGAAATTCGAGACAAATTTTCAGAAACATTGACATGATTTTTTACTCCAAACACGGTTATTTTTTGTTGTAATTAGCCAGACAACGCAGTGTGAACCACTGCTTTTTGTTGTTCCAAATGCACCTTAAAATTCCCCACTGCTGGCGCAGCCGAAGCTTCACGTCCTGCATAAACAACTGAAATTTCAGCAGGCAAATGTTCAACAAAATGATGATTTGAGTTGTACCACGCACCTTGATTTTTAGGTTCCTCTTGGCACCACACAAATTCTTTTAAATTCGGATAACGCGCCACTTCAGCTTTGAATAATTCTTCTGGAAACGGATAAAGCTGTTCAATTCGCGCAATTGCAACGTGGTTTAAATTTTCTTCGCGGCGCGTTTCAAGCAGATCATAAAAAACTTTGCCTGCACAAAAAACAAGCCGCGTCACATTCAAATCATCCATTTCAGATTCGCCCAAAATGGGGTGAAATTGCCCGTTTGTTAATTCGTTAAGCGTTGAAACCGCGAGTTTGTGACGCAACAAACTTTTTGGACTCATCACAATCAACGGTTTGCGATACTGACGAATCATTTGCCGACGCAATAAATGAAAAATCTGTGCGGGCGTTGTCGGGCTGCAAACTTGGATATTTTGCTCGGCGCAAAGTTGCAGATAACGTTCCAATCGTGCTGACGAATGTTCTGGTCCTTGCCCTTCAAAACCATGTGGTAACAGCATGACTAGTCCGCACATTCGCCCCCATTTCGTTTCACCCGAACTGATAAATTGATCAATCAAAACTTGTGCGCCGTTAGCAAAATCACCAAATTGTGCTTCCCAAATCACTAACGTATTCGGTAGCGTGGTGCTGTAACCGTATTCAAAACCTAAAACGCCTGCTTCCGACAACAGCGAATCGTAAACTTGCGCGTTGCCTTGTTCTTTGTGCAGATATTTCAGTGGCGTGTAACTGCGATTTTCAATTTGATTGTGCAAAACTGCGTGTCGATGCACAAACGTCCCACGTCCAACATCTTGCCCTGTTAAACGCACATTAAACTTATCTAAAAGCAACGTTGCATACGCCATATTTTCAGCAAAACCCCAATCTAACGGTACATTCCCCGCCATCATTTCAGCACGATTTTCCATCACTTTGCCAACACGCGGATGAATTTCAAAATTTTCAGGGAAACGCAAAAGTCGTTCTGAGCAGTAACGCAAAGTTTCGAGTTTCACACTCGTGTCACAAGGCGTTGTCCAAGGGGCTTGCAAATATAGCAACCATTGTGCGCTGTAGGAATACTTCAAATGCGAAACAGGACGAGACACGATTTCGCCAGCCTCTAAACGGTGATGATAATCGTCAATTTCTGCTTGAACATCGGCGGCTTCAATGACATTTTCAGCAATCAGTTTTTGTGCGTAAAGTTCACGGGTGGTTTGCCGAGCGCGAATTTTTTTATACATCAAAGGCTGCGTCATGGCAGGTTCATCGGCTTCGTTATGCCCTAAACGGCGATAGCAAATTAAATCAATCACTACGTCACGATTAAATCGCACCCGAAAATCTAACGCGAGTTGCGTCACAAATAAAACGGCTTCAGGATCGTCGCCATTGACATGAAAAACGGGAGCTTGAATCATTCGCGCCACGTCGGTGCAATAAAGCGTTGAACGTGCATCTTGTGGGTTACTAGTGGTAAAACCGATTTGATTATTGATAACAATATGCACCGTGCCGCCCGTATAAAAGGCGCGAGTTTGTGACATATTGAGCGTTTCCATAATGATGCCCTGCCCTGAAAATGCCGCGTCGCCATGAATCAAAACAGGTATCACTTGATTGATACCATTTTTACCCGCGCGGTCTTGACGCGCTCTCACTGAACCTTCAACCACAGGATTGATAATTTCTAAATGCGACGGATTAAACGCGAGCGTAATGTGAACACTGCCGCCTTCGGTTTCAACGTCAGACGAAAACCCCATGTGATATTTCACGTCACCCGTACTAACACCTGCTGAAAGTGGTGACGTGCCTGAAAATTCGTTAAATAAAACAGTCGGATTTTTGCCAAAAATGTTCACCAAAACGCTTAAGCGTCCTCGATGCGCCATACCGATAACAATTTCTCTCGCTCCTTTGGCACCTAAACCTTGAATTAACTCGTCCAAAATTGGAATCAATGATTCACCCCCTTCCAACGAAAACCGTTTTTGACCGACAAATTTAGCGTGCAAATGCGTTTCAATACCCTCGGCGGCGATAAGTTGATTGAGCGTTTGACGCTTTTTTTCAGAGGAAAGCTGTTGTTCTTTTAACGCCGTTGTTTTACTTTCTAAACGGTTAATAATCCAGCGGCGCGTCGGTGTATCGACAATGTGCATAAATTCTGCACCGACACTGCCACAATAAATATCTTCCAAATGCGCCATAATTTCACGCAACGGCGCATAAACACCGCCTTGCAACGTTCCCGTATCAAACAACGTATCCATATCAAGCGCAGATAAACCGTAATAACTCGGATCTAAATCGGGTGGCATAAACGCGGATTTACCCAGCGGATTGGTATTTGCAATTTGATGACCACGCACACGGTAATGATTAATTAAACGTGCGACAGCCGATTGTTTTTTAACACTTTCTTCTGTGAAACCCTGTAATTTTTTGAGGCGATTTTGCGATTTTTGTGCAAGTTCGGAAAATCGTTGAATAATTGGCGCATGGGGGATTTCGTAATTTCCCGCTTTTTGTAATTCACGGAATTTTTCTTGCCAACTCGGTTCGACAGATTCGGGATTGTCCAAAAAATGCTCGTAAAGTTCTTCGATAAAACCTGCGTTGCTGCCGTAAAAACTCGACGAATCTTGAAAAAATGTCCGTAAATCACTCATAAAATAATCAATTTCAATAGGTTAAAAATTAAAAAAGGCGGAGACACAAAATCCCGCCTTTTTTATCTTTGGTACAAAAAAACGCTGCACTTACTCTTTTGTCCAGCCTTGCAAAATTTCAATCATACTTTTCGCTTGATCGATGCTTGAAATGTTGAATTTCGATTTTTGCTGATATTTTCCTTCGCGTTTTTGGTAACGGCGAATGGTAAATTTATCGTCGCCGTATTCGCCTTTTGCGTTGTTCCATTCTTTATAACGGAACATGAGCGTTGCCCACGCCCCTTTGGTTAGCACTTTTTTATCGAGTTCTTTAACAGTCGTTACGCCATTATCAACGTATTCAATGGTTAATTCGTCTACCGTTTCTGCCATGATTTTTACTCCGTTTTAAGCGAAAGGATGTTCTAAAACAATCGTGTCGTCGCGTTCTGCACCTGTTGAAATGATGCTGATTTTTACACCGACTAATTCTTCTAAACGGCGAATGTATTTTTTCGCATTTTCAGGTAAATCCGCGTAATTTTTCACGCCTTCGGATTTTTCTGACCAACCTGGCATTTCTTCAAAAATTGGCACACATTTTTCGTAAGAATCCGCGCCAAGTGGTGCGACTTCGACGATTTTTCCGTCGATGTTGTAAGCGGTGCAAATACCAATTTTTTCTAAACCATCGAGTACGTCTAATTTAGTTAAGCAAATGCCGCTCAAACTATTCAGTTGTGCGGATTTACGCATCGCCACGGCATCAAACCAACCCGTGCGACGTTTTCTGCCTGTTGTCGCGCCAAATTCATGACCTTTTACGCCTAAATGTTCTCCGTTTGCGTCGAATAATTCTGAAGGAAATGGACCATTTCCGACGCGTGTTGAGTAGGCTTTTGTGATGCCTAAAACATAATCGAAGTTTAATAAACCGATGCCGCTACCTGTTGCTGCGCCACCTGCGGTGGTGCTTGAAGATGTAACGTAAGGGAACGTTCCGTGGTCAATATCGAGTAACGCACCTTGTGCGCCTTCAAAAAGTAAGTTTTCACCGCGTTTTTGTGCGTCATAAAGCAATTCGCTTACGTCGGTCATCATCGGTTTAAGTTGTTCACCTAAACGTAATGTTTCTTTTAAAACATCATCGAAATTCACCGCTTCAGCTTTGTAATAATTCACCAGCATGAAGTTGTGATATTC
>CANKON010000111.1 GCA_947484105.1 Methylococcaceae bacterium
CGTCACATCCGCTGCCAGATTTGGCAGGTTTTGAAGCCGCAAAAAGAGTTGCTCAAATTGCGAAAAATGCCAACGTTGACGAAGGTGTTTTAGTTTTAATTAGTGGAGGCGGCTCGGCGTTGATTCCGTATCCTGTTGATTCGATTACCCTTGAAGAAAAAATTACCACCACCAATTTGTTGCTTTCCTGCGGCGCGACAATCAACGAAATTAATTGTGTTCGCAAGCATTTATCGCAATTGAAAGGCGGACATTTAGCCAATTTAATTACGCCTGCAAAATGCCACGCGCTAATTTTGTCTGATGTTTTAGGTGACGATTTAAGTGTAATTGCCAGCGGTACAACGGTTGCAGATGAATCAACTTTTGCTGAGGCGGTAGCGATTTTGAAAGTTAAAAACATTTGGCAAAAAGCACCAAAATCGGTGCAAAACTATTTGGAAAATTCGGTTTGTGAAACACCAAAATTTCTTGAAAATGTTGAAAATACGCTAATCGGTAGCAATTTAATGAGTGTCGAAGCGGCGATAAAAATGGCGCAATCGCTTGATTATCAAGTTATTCATCACGATTATCCGTTGTGCGGTGAAGCGCGTGAAATGGCGGAAATGTTCGTTTTAGCAGCTCACGAAACTCGCCTTGAAAATCAAAAAATTGCTTTCATAACGGGCGGCGAAACAACCGTTACATTACGCGGCAACGGAAAAGGCGGACGTAATCAAGAAATGGCGTTAGCGTTTGCACTGGCGGCGCAAAAACACAATTTAAAAGGAGAATGGGTATTTTTAAGCGGTGGCACAGATGGCATCGACGGCATCAGTCCTGCCGCTGGCGGAATTGTTGATAATGACACCTTGCAACGCATGAAAAATGCAGGCATAAATCCCGCCGAATGCCTCGAAAATAACGATTCTTACCACGCCCTAAAAAGTTCAAATGATTTATTGATGACGGGCGCGACAGGAACGAATGTTGCGGATTTACAAATTTTATTGATTCACACAGAGAAAAATTCATGAACACACAAAAAATTGGTTTTATCGGCGGCGGCAATATGGCAGCGAGTTTACTCAATGGTTTGATTGCTAGTGGTCATCCCGCACAACAACTTTGGGTTTCTGATACCAATGCCGACACGCTTTCACGTTTAGCCCAGCAATTAAATGTTAATACATCGCTCGATAATGCAGCGATTGTGGATGCAGCAGATGTGATTGTTTTAGCTGTCAAACCCCAAATTTTAAAAACAGTCGCGCAAACATTGGCAGCGGGCATTTTAGCTAAAAAATCGCTCGTTGTTTCGATTGCGGCGGGCATTTCACAAGCGAGTTTAAGTGCGTGGCTCGGCAACGAGACCGCGATTGTGCGCTGTATGCCAAATACGCCTGCGTTGGTTTTGACAGGCGCAACAGGTTTGCATGCTAATCCAAATGTTTCAGAGGAACAAAGCGATTTAGCTGAAAACATTTTACGTTCCGTCGGCATCGCACTTTGGGTTGAAACAGAAAGTGAACTCGATGCTGTGACAGCAGTTTCAGGAAGTGGTCCTGCGTATTATTTTCTGTTGATGGAAGCGATGGAAAAAGCCGCGTTAGAAATGGGTTTAGACGCAAATACCGCACAATTATTAGTTCAACAAACAGCGTTAGGCGCGGCGAAAATTGCCCTTGAATCTGCCGAATCACCCGAAAAATTACGTCAGCGTGTCACCTCGCCAAACGGAACGACGCAAAAAGCGATTGAAACATTTCAAGCAGGCGGTTTTGTAGAATTAGTCGCAAAAGCCTTGAATGCCGCGCGTGACCGTTCAATTGAACTTTCAAAACAAGAGATTTGATAATGGACATGAATTATTTTACCAATCCGATTGAGCTGATTTTAAACACACTTTTTTCGTTGTATATCGGCGCGGTGATGCTGCGCTTTTTATTACAATGGGTGCGAGCGGATTTCCGCAATCCGATTTCAAAATTCTTAATCATGATTACGCACCCACCGTTGAAAATTTTGCGCCGTTTTATTCCTACCATCGGCAACATTGATACAGCGTCGTTGGTATTGATGTTAGCGTTACAAATTCTATCCACAGGCGGCATTGCGCTGTTACAAGGTGATTTTTTAAACATCGGCGGCTTGATTTTGATTGCGTTCGCTCAGCTGCTTGCGCTGTTGTTGAACGTGATGTTTTATGCCGTTTTTGCTCGCGCGTTATTGAGTTGGTTTCAACAAAGCAGTTTCAACGATATTTCGATGTTGCTTTATAGTTTGACCGAGCCGATGTTGCGCGTTTGTCGTGGAATGTTGCCAAATTTAGGCGGTTTAGATTTGTCGATAATTTTAGCAATTTTAGGGCTGCAACTTGCTGAAATGTTGATTTTACCGCCGCTTTATCAATTGGCGAGTTTGATTTCTTGAGCGGTTATTTATGGCAAGGCGACGTGTTAATTTTAAATTTGCATGTCCAACCCAAAGCCAGCAAAGACGAATGGTCGGGGCTGTACGGCGACCGCTTAAAACTCCGCATCAAAGCTCCGCCGATTGACGGCAAAGCCAATTCCCATCTACTCAAATTTATTGCAGGCGAATTCGGCGTGAGCAAATCCGCTTGCAAACTCCTCAATGGTGAATCGGGACGTGATAAACGTGTCGCAATTACTGAGCCGTGCACATTTCCAATTGAATTGAACATCTCTCAGCATTTATAGTTGGCATAGCATCTGCTTTGTATTATAGCTAAGTGATTATTTAACGAGTTATTTTTGAAATTTTCGATTCTTTGACACGCTAAAAATCATTTGCTTGGGCATCTCGATTTGCCCACGTTTTTATCTGAATGTGATAAAGCACATTAACAAGAGGAATTTTTATGAATGGTTACAAACACTTTGTGCCGCTGACGGTGGCATTTTTTTCTACTTTACTTTTTACGAATGCTGCGTCAGCGGATTACGATAAAACTATAGAAGATGCGTTGAAATTTGGTGACGGCGGGGCGGTAAAATTTGATGCTAATTACCGTTGGGAAAATGTGGATCAAGATGCGGGAACTAAAAAAACCGCCAACGCAAACACAATTCGTACACGAATTGGTTTGCTTTCGCCAAAATTTCACGGTTTTCAAGGATTCGCCGAATACGAAGGTACACACGCTTTGCAAGCCGATTACAACGATGGCGCACGCAACAACAAACCTGCGTTTTCAAACATTGCTGATCCTGCTCAAAACGAGTTAAATCAGTTGTGGATTAGCTATTCTAATTTTGACACGGTTATCAAAGGCGGTCGTCAACGCATTAAATTTGACGATGACCGTTTTATCGGCAACGTGGGTTGGAGACAGCTCGAAACGACTTTTGATGCCGTTTTAGTGACGAATACCTCGTTAAAGAATTTAACGGTTAATGCGGGTTATATTGGCAATGTTGAAACGTTTTTATCAACGACTGAAAACATTGATGCCCCCATTTTGAATGTGAATTACAAATTGGGCGATTACGGCAACGTGGTTGGTTACGGTTATTGGCTCGATTACAGAGAACCTGAAACAGCCGCTAAATCAAACCAAACGTTTGGATTACGCTTAAACGGCGCGCCCCCCAAATTCTATGACCATTACAGCTTACTCTACACAGCTGAATGGAGCATTCAACAAGATTATGGTCATCGTGTTTCCGCTTATGAAGCGAACCGCTACAACGTAATGGGTGGTTTTAATGCTTACTTTTTAACGTTCCAAGGGGCAATGGAGCAATTAAACGGCAACGGCAATGGTCAATTCAACACGCCGCTGGGTACAAACCACGCTTTCCAAGGTTGGGCAGATTTGTTTTTAACCACGCCAAAAGACGGGATTCGTGACGTATTTGCAACAGTGAGTGCGAAAGTGTGGGACGACAGTTTGACAGTTGCAACAATTTATCACGACATTTCAGACGATACGGGAAATCTTCACTACGGTGATGAATGGAATGTGCAAGCGGTGAAAAAATTCGGTAAACATTATTCAGTGTTGGCGAAATATGCGACTTATAGCGCAGATTCATTTGGCACCGATACGCAAAGAATTTGGCTGCAAGGAAACGTCAACTTCTAAGTTGTGCAAAATTAAACAAAGCCGATGCGAATTTTCCGCATCGGCTTCACTAAAATTTTAATCTTGAAAATTCCAATACTTGCCTGCTATTTCGCGCAAACTTTCGACTTTCACACCGTCCGAATTCAATCGAACTGTTAACGCACCGGCGTTTGCGCTGGTAAAAATACTGGCATTAAGAGATTGATAACGCGCAAAAACCTCTTTGCTCGGATGATGAAATTGATTGCGATAACCCGATGGAATCAAAATAATTTTAGGTTTTACAGCTTCTAAAAATGGCAACGTCGAAGAGGTTTTACTGCCGTGATGGGGTGCGATTAACACGTTAGCGAGAATTGCCTCCCTTGCATTTTCAACCAATTCATTCTCCGCCATTGCTTCAATATCGCCCGTGAATAAAATTGCGCCCTGCTCTGTTTCAACTTTCAACACGCAAGAATTATTGTTGTCGGATTCAAATTTTTTTGCAGGCGAAAGCACAGTAAAATTTACGCTTTCCCACGTCCAAGTTTGTCCAGCTTCACAGTTTGTCGAGTGATTAAATTTTTCGGGCGCACTGGTCAAAATACGTTCGACTTTTATATTTTCCAAAATCGATTCTGCGCCACCGCTGTGATCGTTATCATCGTGACTAATAATTAACGTGTCGATTTTCTTAATGCCGTGATAACGCAAAAACGGCAGCACCACATTTTTTCCCATGTCGCCGCCATTTTTGAATTTCGCACCTGTGTCATAAAGTAATTGGTGATTTTTCGTTTGCACAGACACCGCCAGCCCTTGCCCCACATCTAAAACAGTCACAATCGCTTCGCCATCATTCAATTTTGACATCATCGGAAATAACAACGGTAAATTCAAAATCAAACCCAGCCAACGGACAGGAATTCCGCGCGGTGCAAATAACCACAACAATCCTAAACACGATAAAAGCAACGTAAAAAATGACGGTTGCGGCACATCGAAAACAGCATTTGGCAACGTTGCGGCGAATTCCAAACCTTGTATTAGCCATCGTAAAACGACCTCTAAAACACTGAAAATTTTATTGGCAAGCCACGGAAAAACGAACATAAACGCAATTTGAATCAACGCTAACGGTACAACAATCAATTCCACAATCGGCACGGCAACAAAATTTACGAGTGGTGAAATCAACGACGTTTGCTGAAAAAAGAACAGCAATAACGGCGATAAACCCAGTGAAACGGTGAGTTGAATATCAAGCGCATTTTTCCAATTCGGTGGCGATTTTAAACGTCCAGCGACACGATATAAAATCAATGCTACCGCTAAAAATGACAGCCAAAAACCAATCGACAACAACATCATTGGATTGAAAATTAGCATCGCGAGCAAAGCAATCGCAACACTTTGTAAAGGCGAAAG
>CANKON010000112.1 GCA_947484105.1 Methylococcaceae bacterium
AAAGAGCTTTTGTTTTTCGTCTTAGCTGCGTTGCCGTAGCTGAGTTTTAAAATTATAGCGATTTTTTTAAGTTTGTC
This sequence comes from Methylococcaceae bacterium, assembly GCA_947484105.1. GTDB lineage: Bacteria > Pseudomonadota > Gammaproteobacteria > Methylococcales > Methylomonadaceae > UBA10906. The sequence goes on from CANKON010000112.1 coordinate 78, forward strand.
AAAAAGTTTTTCAATTTATTTTCGAAAAACTATTTATCAGCAACCTTAATCAACCAACCTTCACGATCGTAACAACCCAAAACTGCCTTTGAAAACAAATTGATACGAACATATTTCCCCGTATATTCAGTAGGAATTTTTGCCGTCACTTTATGAAAACTGCTATTACTTTCCACAGTAAACGGCACCGATTGCTCCTTCATTGTGAGCTTAATCGTGTGTGGATCTGTCCATTCTGATAATTTAAACGAAAATTCTGACTCCGCCGCCACTTCAATTTTTTCTGGCTCTTGATAAATTGGTAAACTGAACTCACGAACTTGCGGTTTTTTACAAGTTTCCTCAACTTCACCCGCTGAATACGCATGACTTTCAACATTTACACTTAATAACGCAATCGCCAAAGTCGTTTGAAAAAAATGATTAACTCTCATTGTTATAACTCCGAAATATATTAAAAATTATTTTGCTTCAGGTATTTCTGAAACGGTAGCTGCTTTCTCAGCCATTTTCTCAGCTGCCTGTTTTGCCAATAAGAGTTCTTGCTTATGCCCTTCCCCATAAATCGTACCTCCTACCATAATAGCGACCAGCGCAATCGACGAAACCAAAAAACGTGTCGGCTGTTTTAAAAAAAATAGCGCCCACTTCGGCTTGTACATTCCCACAAGAAAAAATATAAACGTATACAAAAGGATGTGAACAGACGCTAAAACCATAATGTAAACCTCAAGATTGTGTAATTAAATAATTTTGTCATATTATAAGATACGTCGTTATTTACTCATCAACTATATTTATGCCCTCATTTGATATTATCTCCGAATTCGATCCGCACGAAGCAAAAAATGCCGTTGATCAAGCCAACAAAGAAGTTACCACACGCTTTGATTTTAAAGGTACCGATTCAAGTTTTGAACTCAACGACACAACAATTGTCATGATTTCTGAATCTACATTCCAATTACAACAAATGTTCAGCGTTCTATGTGCAAAACTCACAAAACGCGGCATCGACATTGCTTGCATGGAAGTCAAAGACGCAAAAGGCAGTGGAAAATTGATGCGCCAAGAAGTCTTACTAAAACAAGGTATCGAATCAACGCTTGCAAAAAAAATTGTCAAACTTATCAAAGACAACAAACTCAAAGTGCAAGCAGCGATTCAAGGCGAAAAACTGCGAGTAAACGGTAAGAATCGGGATGATTTACAAGCCACCATTCAATTTCTACGCGCAGCGAATTTAGAACAACCGCTACAATTCGACAATTTCCGTGAGTAACATTCACAACGTTGCAATCATTGGTGCGGGTGCAGCGGGTTTGATGGCGGCAGAAATCCTCAGCCAAACAAAAAACATTCAAGTCACTGTATTCGATGCCATGCCGTCGGCAGGACGCAAAATTTTGATGGCAGGAAAAGGCGGCTTGAACATTTCGCACGCTGAAAATTTTTCAACATTTGTGACGCGTTACGGTTCTCAAACAAATAATCTTCTTCCGTATTTAAATGCATTCACGCCAACCGATTTGCGTGAATGGTTAAATAATTTAGGAATTGAAACGTTTGTTGGTTCATCGGGACGAATTTTTCCCAAAGAAATGAAAGCGGCACCATTTTTACGCGCTTGGTTACATCGTTTGCGGTCAAATGGTGTGCAATTTTCAATGCGCCACCGTTGGTTAGGCTGGCAAAACGATTCAAATCAACTACTTTTTGACACGCAAAATAGTCATGAAATCTTTTGCGCTGATGCAGTAATTTTGGCATTAGGCGGAGGAAGTTGGGCGAAATTAGGTTCAACGGGCGAATGGGTTTCGATTTTACGTGAAAAAGGAATGAACGTTGAAATGTTACAACCGTCAAATTGCGGTTTTAATGTAACGTGGCGAGACTATTTCAAACAGCACTTTTCTGGTGAACCTTTGAAAAATATCAGTTTAACGTTTGACGATTTTCACAAAAAAGGCGAAGCAATGCTGACTGAAAATGGGATTGAAGGTGGCTTGATTTACGCCGCTTCAGCAAAAATTCGTGACCACATTTCCACCAATGGCAACGCAATAATTCATCTTGATTTATTTCCTGACAAAACAGTTTCAGAGTTATTGGCGAAATTAAATAAGCCACGTGGCAAATTATCGGTTGCGAAATTTTTGCGTAATCAATTGAAACTAGATGGTGTTAAAGCAGGACTGGTGCGCGAAGTTTTAAGCATCGAAGAATTAAATTCACCCGAATTAGTCGCTCAAACGTTGAAAGCGTTACCGTTAAATTTACTTTCACCACGCCCGATTGATGAAGCGATTAGTAGCGCAGGTGGAATTAGCTTTGACGAATTAAATGATAACTTAATGTGTAAAAAGTTAGCAGGTGTTTTTTGTGCGGGTGAAATGCTCGATTGGGAAGCCCCAACAGGCGGTTATTTATTGACCGCCTGTTTTGCAACAGGACGAGCGGCAGGATTAGGTGCGTTAAAATGGTTAAAATAAAAAATGCTTTAAACTTGCACGTCGGCTAATTGACGATAACCCGCTCGATAATAAAGCAACGGCTCGCCACTACGAACTTCACAAGCTTGTACTTCACCAATCACAATCCAATGTGAACCCGCCTGGACTTTTTCAACTAATTTACAATCCAACGACATCAAACTTTCTGTTAATAATGGTGCGCCAGTCACCGCTGTATGCCACGGATTATTGGCAAATCGCGTTTCATAATCGCACCCGCCCGAAAATTGATTCGATATTGTTTCTTGTGTGCAGCTCAGTACATTTACCGCAAACGATTGGCTAGCATCAATGCCTGCAATTGTATCCGATGCGCCATTAAGGCAACATAAAATCAAAGCAGGTTCAGCTGACACACTCGAAAATGCACTCACTGTCATGCCTTGCAAACCATGTTGTTCTGATTGTGTCGTAATAACCGTGATGCCACTTGCCCATAATTGCATCGCTTGTTTAAATTCTGTCGCGTTAATTGTCATTTTTAATTTCTCAATAAATTAGTGAAGTTTCGGCGACATTGTAGCATTTAGGATTCTTGTACATTTGATTTTGGACACAAAAAACACCCTTTCAGAAAAGTCCAAAAGGGCGTTAAGTGATTCAAAGCATTTAGAGATTAAAGCACTATCGAACTAACCGCTAATGCCGTAACACCTGTCATCGTAATGGCAAAATCTGCAACACCATCCCCCGTCACATCACCAGACAAAACACCATTTGTGAAACGTAATTCACCTGCGTGCTTAGTGAAAGCCGTTGTTATAAATGTGAAAGCATCGTTGTTAGTGGTACCTGAAATCGCATCGATTCCACTCAGATCCACTTTATCGCCATTCGCACTCACGAAATCTTTAATAACATCCGATTTAGAAGCTAATCCACTGTCTGTCAATGTGTTGAATTTAAACGTGTCCGCACCAGCACCGCCTGATAATTTATCAAGACCTAGTCCACCAATCAATGTGTCATTACCAGTGCCGCCATTGATTGTGTCATTACCCGCCAAACCGCTAATAGAATCAACGCCAGAAGTACCTGTTAGCGAATCGTTACCTGCCGTTCCGTTAATAACATTTACAGTTGTAGCAACGGTATCAATACCTGTTATTTTGAACGTGACAAAATCAGCAGTTGTTGCAATGCCATCTGAAACACCATAATTAACAACAACATTAGACACTTGCCCAGCCGTTAGTGATGTATAGGCTGCGTTTTTCGGGTCAAATGAAAAACTTTTCGCTGTTGCGTCATACGTTACACCAGCAAGCAATGTGGAATAAATGACAGAAAGTGCAGCGTTATCAACATCACTCGCATTTGAAAGTGCTGATAAAGAAACACTTGCGCCGCCCTCTGTCGCAGATGCACTCAATGATGCTGATAAAACTACAGCAGGTGCATCATTTACAGCGTTTAAACTAATTTTTTGTGTCGCGGCGATACTTCCGCCATTGTTATCAGTCACTTCATAGGTTAATGTCACCGAGCCGTTGTAATTTGCCTTCGGTGTGAAGATCCATGTACCCGTCGTTGCATTAAAATTACCCAACGTCCCATTACTGACGGATAAATTAGCCACTGACAAGGTATCGCCTTCAACATCTGTAAAACCAGCTAACAAATCTATTGCACTGATTGGGTAAGCGGTATCTTCTGTACCAGAATTTAACAGTGCTGTTGCCGCGCCTGTCGGGGCATCATTCACAGCTGCTAAACTAAAGTTTTGTTTTGCTGCGATACTTCCGCCATTGTTATCAGTCACTTCATAGGTTAATGTCACAGAACCATTGTAGTTTGCAGTCGGTGTGAAGCCCCATTTACCCGTAGTTACATCAAAATTACCCAACGTCCCGTTAGTAGCAACTAAATTAGCCACGCTCAACTCATCACCATCAACATCACTAAAACCAGCTAACAAATCTATTGCACTGATTCGGTAAGCCGTGTCCTCTGTACCAGCCGCTAGAATTGCGTTTGCCAAACCTGTTGGCGCAACATTAGCGTTATCAATTACCGCCGTTAAACTATTTGAAACGTGTTCAGCATGACCAAAACCATCGATATAACTTACCGTTACAGAAATTGTTTTGCCTACTTCAGCTTGCGAAGGCGTGAACGCATCAGTCGTTGCGCCATTGATAACGACATTGTCTGCACTCCATTGATAGCTTAATTGTGTTAAATCAATACCATCTAAATCATCAAGCAACGAAGTATCAACGGTTAGTAGTTTACCTTGTGCAGGAATGCCATAAATTGTTACGCCGCCTGTTGGATCATCATTCACATTAGCCACTAACGTTGTCGTTTCTACGCTGAGATGCTCATCATTTCCTTTATTATCAGTATAAAGTGCAGACACTGTAATCAATTTACCAACTTCTTCTTGGGTTAAGGTGTAACTATCACTGCCAGGAATTAACGAACTAAGAATAGTCGTATTTTTTCCATCAATAATTCCCCATTGATAACTTACGTTTGCCAAATCGAAACCGTCAATATCACTGACGCTCGCGTGTAAAGTTCCACCTTGAATGAAATCACCCGAAATAGTCACCACACCAGCATGATTAACATCAAGTACAGGTGGTGCAACAACAAACATCTGACTAGCAAGCGCACTCAATCCACCCGTATCGACTACGTTGTAATTTAGTTGAACTGGACCAAAAAAATTTGAATTTGAATACGTCCAAGTACCATCAAAATTATCAACCAAACTACCGCTGTCAGATGTCAATCCTGAAACTGACAACGCATCGCCATTAGGATCACTAAAACCAGTTAGCAAATCAACAGCGTTAATAATGTAGTCCGAATTTTCTAAACCTGCTGGCAATTCAGTCGTTGT
>CANKON010000113.1 GCA_947484105.1 Methylococcaceae bacterium
CGTTGATGGCAAAGTCGTTTTTATTGACGAAGCCCTGCCAACCGAACAAGTTGAATTCATTTACACCGACAGTCGCAAAGATTACGCAGAAGGCAAGGTGGTAAATTTATTGAGTCGTGCGGACGTTCGTGTGGATGCGCCTTGTCCCCATTACGGCGTGTGCGGCGGCTGCAGTTTTCAACACGTCGAAGTCACCGCTCAAATTCAAATTAAACAAGATTTGTTATCAGAACAATTCAAACGGATTGGCAAAGTCGAAACGCCCGAATTATGGTTGCCAATGGTGGGTGAGCATTGGGGTTATCGACGTAAAGCGCGAATGGGCGTGAAATACGTCGCGAAGAAAAACCGCGTGCTGGTTGGTTTTCGTGAACGCCGCAATCCCTATTTAGCCGAAATCAATAGTTGCGCGGTGATGCACCCGATAGTTGGCACGCGCTTGATTGAATTAGGCGAAATGATTGAAAGCCTAACGATTCGGGAAAAAATCCCACAAATTGAAGTGGCGATTGGGGACGAATTGTGTGTGTTAGCGTTCCGCGTGCTTGAGCCGCCGACGCTCGAAGACAAAGAAAAAATGCGGGCATTCGCGCACAAAAATAACATTAGTATTTGTTTGCAATCAAAAGGACCTGACACAATTGTGCCGCTTGATGGTGAACCCGAAGTGATTCCGACTTACGCGTTGCCTGATCACGGAATTGAGTTTAAATTTCGTCCTGCGATGTTCACGCAAGTCAATTACGACATCAATCGCCAAATGATTAACCGTGTGTTGGATATTATGGCGTTGACCAAAGACGATAATGTATTGGATTTATTCTGTGGGCTGGGGAATTTTACTTTGCCGCTTGCAAAATACGCAGGAACGGTTGTTGGTGTGGAAGGCGATCAACCGCTCGTTAATCATGCGAAAGAAAATGCGCGTCACAACAACATCGAAAACGTCGAGTTTTACGCTGCTGATTTAACCAAAGATATTAGCGCGATGCCATGGGCAAATCGTCAATACAACAAAATTATGCTTGATCCGTCGCGTGCGGGCGCGTCGGAAATTTTGCATCATTTGAAACGTTGGCAGCCAGAACAAATTGTTTATGTATCGTGTAATCCGTCAACATTGGCGCGTGACGCAGGCATTTTAGTGAATGAATTGGGTTATAAATTGGTTAAAGCAGGCGTGATGGATATGTTCCCACACACAGGTCACGTTGAATCAATGGCATTGTTTGTTAAAGGTTAAATAATGCAAAGTTCAGATATTACGATTATCGGTGGCGGTGTGATGGGCTTGATGACGGCGCGAGAATTTTTAGACGCTGGCGCAACCGTCACCCTTTTAGAAAAAAATGGTTGTGGACAAGAATCGTCATGGGCAGGCGGTGGCATTTTGTCGCCGCTTTATCCTTGGCGACAAGCGCAAGCCATTACCGATTTAGTATTGCCGAGTTTAAAACGCTATCCTGAAATCGCGTTGGATTTGCACGAAAAAACAGGCATTGATCCTGAATGGACACAAAGCGGTTTGCTGATTACACAAAATCCCGATGAAAAATTGGCACGTGAATGGTGTGAAAATTCACAGATAAAAATTCAAACGCCAGACAGCGACTTTTTTAATCAATTAAATACTGAACCGCTTAATCCTATTTTTTTACCTGAAATTGCCCAAATTCGGAACCCACGTTTTTTACAAGCGTTAAAAAAAGACGTTTTAAACAAAGGCGTGCAGCTGATTGAACATTGTAAAATTACTGATTTCACACTGGAACACAACCGTATTCATGACATAAAAAGCAATTACGGGAAATTGACCACAAGCGAAATTGTACTCACGACAGGCGCGTGGACACGGGAAATTTTTCAGAAACATTTAATTGGCTTGATTGATGAACCCGAGATTTATCCCGCAAAAGGACAAATGTTGTTATTCGACGCGCCACTGAACACGTTGAAATCTATTATTTTGGAAGGCGATCGTTATTTAATTCCTCGGCGTGATGGAAAAATTTTAGTGGGTAGCACCGTTGAACACGATATTTTTAATAAAAAATTAACGATTGAGGCACATGATCAACTGTCACACTTTGCCTTAACGTTGTTACCTGTTTTGAAAAATGCGCCGATGATTAAACATTGGGCTGGATTGCGACCTGCCACCACTGATGGCGTGCCATATATTGGCAAACACCCTGAAATTCAAAATTTGAGTTTGAACGTGGGACATTTTCGGAACGGTTTGAATATGTCACCTGCCTCAGCACAATTATTGGTGGATTTAATTTTGAATCGCCCCCCCGTTGTGAATCCTGAGCCATATCAATTTTTTAAACATTTGCGAAAAAGAGAGGTCGTGTAGCAATCTGACACCGCCTTTTTTACCTCCGTTTTTCATTTCTAAATCAGAAGTTTGTGTCTCTCTTTTGGGGTTATTTCGTTTTCAACGCCCGTTGTCGTCGTGCTTCTTTGGGATCGGTTTGTAACGGGCGATAAATTTCGATTCTATCGCCTGATTGAACGATTGTTTCTAGCGTGCAAGGTGTTGAAAAAATTCCCACACTTGCCGTGTTGATATCACAATCTGGAAAGTCTGCCAAAATGTTCGATTGCAAAATAGCTTCAGAAACGGTGCAATTTTCAGCCACGGAAAGTGAAAGCAACGTTTGTTTTTCGGGTTTTGCATACACAATTTCAATGTTAATCATGTGGATAAACATCTTTTGCACGTTGGGTAAATGAACTGACCATGGTGTTACAAATTTGATTAAATACCGCGCCAAACGCCAAATTTGCCAAAATCCCCGACATTTCAAAATCCAAATCCAGCGTGATTTTGCTGGCATCGTCGCGCAACGGTAAAAAATTCCATTCACCTGTCAAATGCGAAAAAGGACCATCCAGTAATTCGACAGTCATTTTGCTGCCAAATTCGAGCGTATTTCGTGTTGAAAATTTTTTCTGAAAACCGCCTTTTGAAATCGATAATTCCGCTTCAATCAAATTCGCCGCACGGTGAATAATTCGACTGCCGCTGCACCACGGCAAAAATTTTGGGTAACTTTCGATGTCATTTACCAAATCAAACATTTGCTGTGCGGAAAATTTCACCAACGCGCTTTTTTCTACTCGTGTCATGTTTATAACACTCCGACGACGTGCAAAAATACGAGGAAAATTGACGCGGGTGCAACGTAACGAATTAAGCCGCGCCACACTTCATAACTCGGTTTGCAAGGCATTTCAAGTTCGGATTCGGTGTGTTCACGTTTCATCACATACCCCGCAAAAATCGCAATGCAAAATCCGCCAATCGGCAACATTAAATTCGCGGTGATGTAATCGAGCAATTGAAAAATGGTGCGTTCAAAAAATAAAACGTCTTTCCAAATGTTGAATGAAAATACCGTTCCTAATCCTAAAAACCATGTTCCCAATCCCGTGTAAAGACAGGCTTTTTCGCGGGTAAAATTTTTGTTTTCAACTAGCCACGCCACCGCAGGTTCAATTAATGAAATGGACGATGACAACGCAGCAAAAACGAGCAACACAAAAAATAAAATTCCCATCAACCACCCGCCAGTCATATTACCGAAAGCAATTGGCAGCGTTTGGAAAATTAGTCCTGGACCTGCCGCAAGATGCAAGTCGTGTTCAAAAACGAGTGGAAAAATCGCAATTCCCGCGAGTAACGCCACAACAGTATCGGCTGCCGCGACTAAATAAGCAGTTTTCGCAATCGACACATTTTTTGGCAAATACGCGCCATAAACCATAATTGCGCCCATTCCCAAACTCAACGTGAAAAAAGCGTGTCCCATCGCAGTCAAAATAGAATTGCGGGTCAATTTACTGAAATCAAAATTGAACATGAAATCCAACCCTTTTTGATAACTGTTTGTGGTCATCGCGTAACCCACGAGCAAAAACAGCAACACAAATAAACTGGGCATTAAAAACCGCACGGATTTTTCCAGTCCATTATTTACGCCGCGAGCTACAATCCACATTGTCGCCGCCATAAAAATGCTGTGCCAAAAAATCAATTGCAACGGACTAGCGGTGAAATTTTCAAACACCGTTTGAATTTGCGCGGCATCGGCATTAAAAAAACTGCCCGTGAAGGCTTTTAACACATACGCACTTGCCCAACCCGCAATCACGCTGTAATACGACAAAATCAACACGCCTGCAATCACGCCCATCCAACCGAGATAATGCCAATTTTTATCGGCTTTTGCTTCGTTGGTTAACAGTTCCATGGTTTCAATGGGGTTGCGTTGGCTACGTCGTCCGAGCATCGTTTCGGCAATCATGATTGGAATACCAATTAACAACACACACGCTAAATAAACGACGACAAATGCACCGCCGCCATTTTCGCCCGTGATATAGGGGAATTTCCAAATGTTGCCTAAACCAACAGCTGAACCCGTTGCCGCTAAAATAAATGCAAAGCGTGATGACCAATGGCTGTGCGTTTTCATGTTATTCGTTGTCATTCAAAGTTCTCTTTATATATTGATGAAATCGGCGTAAATCATACCACAACAAAAATAGCTCTCGATTTTCCGATTTTTAGCAATTCTCATTATGAAAAACCGCTCATGCTGTATAAAGGAAGGACGGACGCGCGTAAAAAATGAAGATAAGCGATGGCACCACCATTTGAATCGGGCGTTGGTGCATAAATAAAAGTATTCTAAATCAAATGGTTGTATTTTTTATACACATCAAAAATCTGTAAAAAGCATTTATTTCGTCACCAAATCAATATGTTTTAAAATTCAACATATTGATTTTAATTAAGTTTATTTATGCACCGACGCCTTTGTAGCACTGAAGTTGATTTATTCGACAAACATTCGTGTTATTCGTGACCTTTTGGAATCATCATTTTGTGCAATTGACGTTTTGTGAGCCACGCCAGCACACGAAAACCAAGCAAAAATAAGATGATGATTAGATATAACAATGGTTCAGCGAGATTGCCTTTAAGCTGCCAAAAATAATGAATAATCGCCGCTATCGACGCAATGTAAACAAGCCGATGCAGTTTTTTCCACGATTTCCCCATGCGTTTCATCACCCATTTTGGCGACGTAATCGCCAAAGCAAACACGACCAAATACGCCACCACACCAAACCAAATGTACTGACTTTCAATAATATCCGTGCCGATAAGCGACCATTCAAAATTATTATCGACTGCTAAATAAGTAAGTAAATGTAGCGTCGCATAAAAGAAAGCGTACAAGCCCAACAGCTGCCGATAATCCGCCATGCCGCGCCATTTTGTCATCGTTTGAAGCGGCGTAATCGCTAACGTCACACATAAAAAACGCAATGACCAATCACCCAAGCGAATGTGCAAGGCCTGAATAGGATTTGAACCTAAATTATCGAATGCAATATCCACAAACA
>CANKON010000114.1 GCA_947484105.1 Methylococcaceae bacterium
GAAATGCCGCTTTCTTCGGTTTTAGCCCGAATTGAACGTAATGGCGTGTTGATTGATGATGATTTGCTCATGAATCAAAGTTTTGAACTTTCTCAGCAAATTATGTTGCTCGAACAACAAGCGCACAATGTCGCAGGACACAGTTTTAATTTAGGTTCGCCAAAACAAATTCAAACGATTTTGTATGACCAACTGAATTTACCAATTTTGAAACGCACGCCAACGGGACAACCTTCAACCGATGAATCGGTGTTACAAGAATTGGCAGAAGATTATGAATTGCCAAAATTGTTGATTGAGCATCGCAGTTTGAGCAAATTGAAATCAACGTACATTGATAAATTGCCGCAACAAATCAACGTCAAAACGGGGCGTGTTCATACGTCTTACAATCAAGTTGTAACGGTAACAGGACGACTTTCATCGTCCGATCCGAATTTACAAAATATCCCGATTCGTAGCGCGGAAGGTCGAAAAATTCGCCAGGCGTTTATCGCGCCAGACGGTTACAAAATTGTGGCTGCCGATTATTCACAAATTGAACTGCGAATTATGGCGCATTTAGCGCAAGACGAGGGGCTGATTACCGCGTTTCAAAATGGCGAAGATATTCACCGCGCAACCGCCGCCGAAGTTTTCAACGTGCCGCTAGCTGAAGTCACGAATGACTTACGTCGCAACGCAAAAGCGATTAACTTTGGTTTGATTTATGGCATGTCTGCGTTTGGCTTGGCGAAACAACTCGATATTTCTCGCACTGACGCGCAAACCTATATCAATCTTTATTTTGAGCGTTATCCAAACGTGAAAAAATACATGAACGAAACGAAAATTTTGGCAAAAGAACAAGGTTTTGTGGAAACACTTTTTGGACGACGTTTATATTTACCTGAAATTGATTCGCGCAATCCGATGTTGCGTCAATATGCAGAACGCACAGCGATTAACGCGCCAATGCAAGGCTCAGCCGCAGATATTATTAAACGGGCAATGTTGAAAGTAGATGCGTGGTTGGTGACTGAAAACGTCGATGCAAAAATGATTATGCAAGTTCACGACGAATTAGTTTTTGAAATCAAAAACGAACACGTCGAAAGCGCAATTGAAAAAATCAAACGTTTAATGAGTGGTGCAGCAGAATTGACCGTGCCGCTGATTGTTGATGTGGGAATTGGAGAAAATTGGGATGAAGCGCATTAAAAATGCGCTTCTAAAACTGCAAATTACGCGGCGGCTAAACCCATAATGTTGTAGCCACAATCAACATAAGTCAGTTCGCCCGTAATGCCTGACGCTAAATCAGAACATAAAAACGCCGCTGCATTGCCCACTTCTTCAATGGTGACATTTTTTTTCAATGGAGACGCATCCGCCGCTTTATTCAACATGGCTTTGAAATCTTGAATGCCTGAAGCCGCTAAGGTTCTAATCGGTCCTGCTGAAATAGCATTGACGCGCGTGCCTTCTGCACCCAATGAAACCGCCATATAACGAACATTCGCTTCTAAACTCGCTTTCGCTACGCCCATCACGTTGTAGTTTGGAATGGCGCGTTCTGCACCCAAATAACTGAGCGTCAATAATGAACCATTACGACCTTGCATCATTGAACGTCCCGCTTTTGCCAATGCCGTGAAGCTGTAAGAACTCACATCGTGCGCGACGCGGAAATTTTCACGGGTTGTCGCATTAACATAATCACCATCCAACGCTTCACGCGGTGCGAAAGCGACTGAATGCACAATGCAATCTAAACCATCCCAATGTTTGCCCAGTTCGACGAACACATTGTCGATATGTTCGTCAAACTGCACATCACATTCGACAACAATAGATGAATCACATTGCGCGGCTAATTTTTCAACACGCTCTTTCACTTTTTCAGTTTGATAAGTGAACGCGAGTTCAGCACCTTGACGACGCATCGCTTGAGCAATTCCCCATGCAATGGAACGGTCGCTAATTAACCCAACAATCAACACTTTTTTGCCTTGCATAAAAGCCATAAACGTTACTCCTGAAATGTCGAAACGATTAGTGGTGATGTCCGCCAGCACCGTGAATGTGACCGTGTTCAATTTCTTCAGCGGTGGCTTCACGCACTTCAATGATTTCAATGTCGAAATTCAAAGGCATTCCCGCTAATGGGTGATTGCCGTCAATCGTTACGTTTTCGCCTTCTACCGCGATAACCGTTACGATGCCAGGACCTTCACTCACGTCAGCATGAAATTGCATTCCAACTTCAATGTTATCAATACCATCAAACATTTCACGCGAAATGACTTGCACACGGTCTTCAAAAATTTGTCCGTAAGCGTCAGATGCTGGAATGTGAGCTTTGAATTTATCGCCTGTGTTTCTGCCGTGTAATGCCGCTTCTAAACCTGAAATGATACTGCCTGTACCGTGTAAATAAGCAAGCGGTTCATGACCAATTGAACTGTCGATAACTTCACCATCGTCTTTTGTGAGCGTGTAATGAATAGAAACGGCGGTGTTGTTGCTAATTTGCATTTTAAAACCTTTTATTGTGTTAAATAAGTGAACGAATATGATAAAGGCTAACGCGGTTTTTGTCTGAAAAATATCTGCGACAACTACGTTTTAATTTTTCCCGATTTCAAAAAAACAGAACGCTCAAATTCTGCCAATGGCAACGGATACCCAAAGTAATAACCTTGAAATACCAAGCAACCAAAATTTGATAAATAATCAAGTTGTTCTTGTGTTTCAACGCCTTCTGCAATAATGTTTAACGATAAATTTTCGCCCAAGTTAATAATTGTTTTAACAATCGCAGAATCTTGATTATCAATAGACAAATTTCGCACAAACGACTGATCAATTTTTAACTGATTTAACGGTAGTTTTTGTAAATATGATAACGACGAATAACCTGTACCAAAATCATCCATTGAAAAACTAACGCCTAATTTTTTGAGTGCATTCATCTTGGCAATCGTATTGTCAACATTATCAAGGATCATGCTTTCGGTAATTTCTAATTTTAGATACTTAGGATTTACGTTGCTTTGATTGATGATTTCAGCGACTTGAAAAACAAAATCATCTTTTTCTAATTGCCGACTGCTGACGTTTATGGCTAATTTTAATTGCGCGGTTTCTGGATAATTCGCCCAACTCGCTAACGTTTCACACCCTTTACGCAATACCCAATCGCCTAGCGTGACAATCATTCCTGTTTCTTCAGCAAGTGGAATGAAATCAGCGGGACTCACACGTCCGCGTTCGGGATGATTCCAACGCACCAAGGCTTCCGCTCCTAAAAATTCACCGTCAACATTAACTTGCGCTTGATAATACAATTCAAATTCATCACAGCTCAAAAGAGATTGCCGTAAATCGGCTTCTAATTTTGTTCGTGTAATTAAGGCAGCTTCCATTTGTGGCTCAAAAATACTGACGCTATTACGCCCCATTTTTTTCGCGTGATACATCGCTAAATCTGCGTATTTAAGTAAATCGTCTGCGCTGACTTTTACGCCTGAAAACATAACAAAACCAATACTGCACGAACTGTGATATTCAATAGTTGAGTTAATCGTACTGTCTAAAATGTTCATTTTTAATTCATAACATTTAGAAATTTCATAGCGGATTTTTTCAGCAATATTTTGCGCTTGGATTGCGGCTGAAAATTTGTCGCTATCCAAGTATTCCAAAATAATGATGAATTCATCGCCACCTAATCGCGCCACCGTGTCGATATTTCGCACGCATTTTAATAATCGCGCCGCCACTTCGATTAACAATTGGTCGCCCAATGTATGCCCCAACGTATCATTAAGAATTTTAAAATGATCTAGATCTAAAAAGATTAACGCCCCGTGATAATCATGGCGGTGGCTGGTATTTAACGCTAAATTCAATCGTGGAAATAACAAGGCGCGATTCGGTAATTTGGTAAGTTCATCGTAAAATGCTAATTGTCGAATACGTTCTTCATCGGCTTTACGTTGACTAATATCATTTGAAGTTGCGACATAATTGATAACATCATCTGCTGAATTTCTAATTTGAGTAATGCAAAGCCACTCAGGGAAAACTTGTCCATCTTTTTTACGATTCCAAACTTCACCTTGCCAGAAACGGTCTTTTTTTAAGACCTGCCACATGGTTTCATAAAATGCTTTGTCGTGTTTTCCTGATTGTAAAATGCGTGGATTTTTACCCAGTACGTCATCTGGTGTATAGCCCGATAATGCTGTAAAACCCGCATTGACACGCAAAATAATCCCGTTTGCATCCGTGACCATAAAACTTTCTTGTGATTCAAATGCTGCTGCTGCAATGCGTAGTTCAGAATCATGAATAAATTGTAATTTTTGGCGATCTAAATTATCCAATGCGTAAGAAATGTCCTCACATAAGCCTCGAATCAGCGTAATAAGTTCCTCTTTGAAATACTCTTTTTCTGTTGAATATAAACACATTGCCCCCACAATACGCTCACCACGTTTTATGGGAAAAGCGGCAGATGCTGAAATACCTTCTGCAACAATAACGTTTCGCCAAGGCATTGCATCTTCGTTGTTTGATAAGTCGTTAAAAATAACAGGTTGATTGTCACGAATAGCACGTCCCATTGGACCGCGACCTTCTGGCAATTGGGCATCAGTTGAAATTTTTAAATTCTGTAAATAGGGTGACTTCAAATGACTACTTGCGATAATGTCAATCCATGAATCGTCATTAACTGTTCCAATCCAAACCAGTTTGAAAGACACTTGCTGCGCGATAATCCGACAAATTTCATTGAGTAAGTTACTTTCATTTGTTTCACGCACAATCGCGTTATTACACGCCACCCAAGCTCCGTAAAATCGCGTGACTTGTTGGCGTTGGTATTCGGTTGCAGACAATTCGTCGAGCATCGTGTTAAAGCCTTTTGCAAGCACCCCAACTTCATCATCGTCAAAAACCTTAGCGTGAATTCCTCGGTTTCCTTTTGACACTTCTGCAAAAACATTAACTAATTCGTTGAACCGCTTCGTTAATTTCCCCGCTGAAACTAACGCAATCACCACGATAAAAATGGCACAGATGCAAATAATGCTGATACCGCGAATCAACACAGAATATAAATAGTCATTAGTACCATTCATACTCATTTCAACTCGCGCCCACGCCACATGGTGAGAGCCTGTGAAAATGGGAGTTGCTACATCTACTTGAAGATTATTGGCGATTAACACTTTTGCTTGAGGTAAACCGTTAAGCAGTTGCTGACTTTGTGAATCAGTGACAAATAAACCTGTTTCTTCGTGTTGCGTTGAGGCTAATACTTCGCCCTTAACGGATAAAACATAAGCGCGATGTAAATCTATCGTTTTCGTAAATCCTTCCAGTATTTCTGCTAAACC
>CANKON010000115.1 GCA_947484105.1 Methylococcaceae bacterium
CTAAAAATAGCAAAGATTTACGAAAATTATTGAAAGAATCCGAAGAATCGGCTGAAAAAAGTTGTTTTGTGAAATAGTTATAGGATAGAACCCAACTCACTTCACCGCATTACGGCACAAGTTTATATGTTGGGTAAAGAATTGTTTGTCCGATGAAGGCGGATTCATAGGAACGATATTCGACTTTTTTGGTTAAATTGAAAGCATGTTTACATTATTTAAAAAATGGTTACAGCGTCCGTTTGTTGGTTGCTGTTTGTTAAGTTTGTTTTCGATGCTCGTGATTGTTGCAATACAGTACACAGGGATATTGCAGAGTTTAGAACTTCGAGCGTTTGACCAATTATTACTCAGACGCTCCGCCACCGAAATTGATAATCGAATTGCCGTGATTGGTGAAACTGAATCCGATATTCGACGTTTTGGACATCCACTTTCTGATAAAGTGCTTGCAGATGCGTTAAATAAAATTGAGGCTAACGGCGCACGAGTCATTGGTGTCGATAAATACCGTGATGTTGCCGTTTTGCCTGGCGCAGACGAACTCAAAGAGACGCTACAAAAATACGGCAATATCGTCTGGATTTTTTTTGCGGGTAATTCAAAACAAGATTTTATCCCAGCACCTAGCGCATTAAATAACAATCCCGAGCGAATTGGTTTTAATGATGTTATTGAAGATCCCGATGGTGTTGCACGTCGTGGATTATTGATGATCGGCGTTGATAACCACACTTATTACGCCTTTCCCTTGTTACTTGCCTTGCATTACTTAGCCGCTGAAAACATTTCAGTAAGTAGTGATGAAAAGGGTTGGTTGAAATTGAACCATATCAGTTTGCCCAAAATTGATGCAGATTTCGGTGGTTATCGTCATACGGATGCGGGCGGTTATCAAATCATGCAAGATTATCCAGGTCTCCCGCAATCATTCCCATTCTTCACATTATCAGACCTTTTTGATAATAAAATTCCAGCAGATGCACTTAAAAATAAAATCGTCTTGATTGGTGGCACCGCTCCCAGTTTGCAGGATTATCGTTTGTTGCCTGGTGAAATGAGGGATTTTGGGGTTGAGCATCATGGTTATTTTGTAAGTCAATTACTCAACACCGCGATAAAACAAAAACCGCCGTTTCGTGCTTGGTCGAGTATGCAGGAATATCTTTGGTTATTGTTGTGGTGTTTTATTGGTGGCATTACAGGATTTTGCGGGGGAAGTTTATTTCGATTGTTTTTGTTGGTAGCCATCGAATTCGCTATCTTGTTAGGTGTAAATATATTGTTACTAGAAAAAAGCTGGTGGATACCCGTTATTACGCCATTATTAAGCTGGGCAAATTCCTTAGCCATCAATGTACTTTATTTTTCAAGTCAAGAACGCGCCGAACGTCGCCAGCTGATGCACTTATTTGCCAGCCATGTATCCCCAGAAATCGCGACCAAGTTATGGGAAACACGCGAGCAATTTTTCAGTGACGGTGGCGTAAAACCCGATACTTTAACTGCAACGGTGTTATTTACGGACATTTCTGACTTCACAACGATTGCCGAAAAAATGGAACCATTGATTTTAATGCGCTGGCTTAATGAATACATGGGAGAAATGAGTCACATTGTGACGCAACATAATGGCATGGTGAATAAATACATTGGCGATGCGATTATGGTTATTTTTGGTGTGCCTGTTAAGCGAGAAACGTCTGATGAAATAGCCGATGATGCAAAAAATGCGGTGAAATGCGCTCTTGCATTTAATCAACGGTTAAACGAGTTAAATCAAAAATGGCAAGGTCAAGGTTTACCGAGCATGACGGTGCGTGTTGGAATTTACACGGGTTCATTAGTTGCGGGGAGTTTTGGTGGAATTGTAAGAATGGAATACACCGTTATTGGTGATACTGTGAACACCGCTGCACGATTAGAAAGTTTTGATAAAACGATGCCTGCTATCGCTTTCGATTCTTGCCGCATTTTAATTGGTCAAAGCACTTATGATTACGTTCATGCACAACACAATATAAACGTGGTAGGTGAATATCAATTGAAAGGAAAAAACGAGTATTCAAAAATATATCAGATTATTACATCGTGATAGAATCAGACAAAAATTTAATTTTGGAGGATTTCATCCATGTACAAAAAAATTGGCGTTCTCATTGCGGTCAATCTCTTTTCTCCGATTTTATGTGCGGAGGGATTGATAAACTATACGCCTCCTCAAATGGAGTCTGTCAAAACCAATCATGTCGGAGGCGGAACACGTTCTCTTACAGAACCTCAAATTCCTGTTGCAGAAAAACCTGCTATTAAACATAAAGGCAAGGGCAAACAGGCAGTCATGACGGAAGTGACTGAAGAATGTATTATTGACAAGGCGACAGGACGTGAATTCTGTCAGGTTGTTAGTGAATTGCCAGTCATTACTGAGCAGGCTGCAATTGAAGCAGAACCTAAAAAGTCCAAAAAGAAAGCGTCTAAAATTGCCAAAGAACCCGTACAAGAACAAGAAGAAACTTCCACAACCGTTTCCACATCAACAGAAACAACCGAGGAATGTCTTGTCGATAAATCCACAGGGCAAGAACGCTGCCAAACTGTAGTTAAAACCGTATCAACAAATTCAACTCAAGGCGTAGATATACCGAGTGAACCGAATTTGCAAAAAGTTGAAAGTGTTAATCCAATGATTGCAACAGCCCCAATTGGAATACGCTCTACGGGTGAGCAAGCTATATCAGCACAAAAATTTTTAGAAAGTAATCAAAGTAACCAAAATGTATCAAGCGATTCACGCGTTGCTCTCGTTATCGGAAACTCTAATTATGCCAAAGTCGCCGCTTTATCAAATCCTGCACATGATGCCGATGACATGGCAACTGAATTGCGAAAAATAGGATTTGACGTTGTTAAATACAACGACGTGAAAATAAGACAAATCGGCTCTATTTTGAGTGAGTTCCGTAACAAACTTAAACCAGGATCCGCCGCACTTGTTTTTTATGCAGGTCATGGTTTGCAAGTTAAGGGAGAGAATTATTTTCCAGTAGTCGATGCAGATATTCAAACCGAAGAAGATATTCCGAATCAAAGTATTTCGCTTAAACAAATTACAAACATCTTAGAAGATTCAAAAACACGACTGAATTTAGTATTTCTAGATGCGTGTCGTAATAATCCATACGCACGAGCAGGATTTCGTTCAATGGAAGGCGGTTTAGCAAAGATAAGTGCGCCGTCTGGTACGTTGATTTCTTATGCGACTCGCCCTGGTAGCATCGCAGCGGATGGTGATGGGCGGAACGGTCTTTATACCAGTAAATTACTGAAACATTTGAAAAGTGAACGTGAAATTGAACTCACGTTAAAAGACGTTCTTAGCGAAGTCAAATCGTCTTCTAATGGCAAACAAGAGCCTTGGGTAGAAGGCGCGATTGAAGGTAATTTTTGTTTTGGTGGCTGTGAAAAAAAATAGTCCTGAAATTGTTTGAAATCAATCATCAAAAGGAAATGATATGAATTGGAAAGGCATTATTTTAGCAGGTGGGGCAGGAACAAGGTTGCACCCGATTACGAAAGCGGTTTCAAAACAGCTTTTGCCTGTGTATGACAAACCGATGATTTATTATCCACTGTCAGTGTTGATGTTAGCGGGAATTCAAGATGTTTTAATTATTACTACACCTGAAGATGCACCGAATTTCAAAAATTTGCTGGGCGATGGTTCAGATTTTGGGATTCGCATTGAATACGCTGTGCAACCTAAACCTGAAGGTTTAGCGCAAGCGTTTTTAATCGGCGAAAAATTTATTGGTGATAGCCACACGTGTTTGGTTTTGGGCGATAACATCTTTTTCGGACAAGGTTTTTCAGCCAGTTTGAAACAAGCTTTGGAACGTGAAACTGGCGCGACGGTTTTTGGTTATCAAGTGAAAGATGCAGAACGATTTGGCGTAGTGGAATTTGATGCTAATTTCAAAGCGATTTCAATTGAAGAAAAACCTACGAAACCTAAATCCAATTATGCGGTCACAGGATTGTATTTTTACGACAATCGTGTGGTCGAAATTGCGAAAAATATCAAACCCTCAGCTCGCGGGGAACTTGAAATTACCGAAGTCAATCAAACTTATTTGAATAATGGCGCGTTAAATGTTGAGATTTTTGGACGTGGTTTTGCGTGGCTTGATACGGGAACACATGACAGTTTACTCGAAGCGGGGCAATTTGTACAAACGATTGAACATCGTCAAGGCTTGAAAGTCGCGTGTTTGGAAGAAATTGCGTTTAATAACGGTTGGTTAACAGCTGACGATTTAAAAGTGCGTGCCGCGAGTTTATCAAAAACCGCTTACGGTGCGTACTTATTGGAATTAAGTAATTGAACATTTTTTACTTACATCCAGAACCTGAAATTTGCGCTCAACAGCATGTCGATAAACACGTTGTAAAAATGATTTTGGAGTACGCGCAATTGCTTTCAACATCTCATCGGGTTTTGGATGGCTTGGAAATTCTGACAACCTCAGGTTCGGGACGAAAAACAAAACGTTGGCAATTGCCTGATGAGCGTGACGCGATTTTGTACGAAGCCACGCACATTCAACATCCGTCCGCAATTTGGACACGTCAACGTAATGAAAATTATGCTTTTTTGTGGGAATTATTTCGTTGTTTGTTAGATGAATATACGTTTCGTTACGAAAAAGTTCACGCAACGAGTCGTTTGTTAAATCCGTTACAAAATTTGCCGAATGGCATTTCATCGAAAGGATTTATTGAACCAACGCCTGCGATGCCAGAACAATACAGAGTTTCAGGCGATTCTATAAAGTCATATCGAAATTATTATCAAGGTGAAAAAACGCGGATGTTTTCGTGGAAAAAACGGGGAATGCCCAATTGGGTTTTGGGTGAAAAGTTCAACGATTGAACTTTTCACCGTTCATTTTTTATTTTTCTTCTGCGTTATAGCGTTCAACACTATCAAGAATTTCTTTGTGAGCATCTTCAATGCCAAACCAACCTTCAATTTTCACCCATTTTCCATCTTCCAAATCTTTGTAATGTTGAAAGAAATGCGCGATTTTTACGAGCGTGATTTCAGGAATATCATCGTAACTCAGCACTTTTTTGTAAAACGGTGTCAGTTTATCAACTGGTACGGCTAAAATTTTCGCATCTTCGCCCGATTCATCCGTCATTTTCAACACGCCAATCGGACGACATTTCACCACGCAACCGCTCAATAACGGCGCGGGGGCAATCACTAAAACATCCACAGGATCGCCGTCATCGGAAAGTGTTTGCGGAACGTAACCGTAATTGGTTGGATATTGCATTGCCGTTCCCATAAAACGATCAACCGTTAAA
>CANKON010000116.1 GCA_947484105.1 Methylococcaceae bacterium
CAACAAGCCGCGCCATTTCTGGTTTTTCAAGAAAGTAACGTAATTATTCGTGCATTGCGTGACCATTTGCGAAACAACATTGACGAAATTCTTATCGATGATTTGGAAGCGTTTAATCTTGTAAAAAGTTTCTTAAAGCAAGTCATTCCAGATTTTTTGAGCAAAATTAGACTTTATAAAGATGCCGTGCCGTTATTCAACAAATATCACATCGAATCGCAAATCGAAATTGCGTATAACCGTGAAGTTTCGTTGCCATCGGGCGGTTCTATTGTAATTGATCACACCGAAGCGTTAACCTCAATTGACATCAACTCGGCGCGTGCGACAAAAGGCAGTGACATCGAAGAAACTGCGTTCAATACCAATTTAGAAGCCGCTGAAGAAATTGCCCGTCAATTGCGTTTGCGCGATTTAGGGGGGTTATTTGTGATTGATTTCATCGATATGGGGTCGATTAAACACCAACGCCAAGTCGAAACACATTTACGCGAAGCGATAAAAATTGACCGCGCTCGGATTCAAACGGGACGAATTTCACGTTTTGGGTTGCTGGAAATGTCACGCCAACGAATGCGTCCGTCTTTGGGCGATTCGACGCAATTGGTTTGCCCACGTTGTAAAGGTCAAGGCACGATTCGTAACGTTGAATCGGTTGCGTTATCAGTGTTGCGTGTGATTGAAGAAGATGCCATGAAAAAAGGCGTTGAGAAAATCATCGCGCATTTGCCCATTGAATGCGCGGCATTTTTATTGAATGAAAAACGCAGCGTGATTGAACGGTTAGAAAATCGTTTAAAAGTCGGAATTGTAATTTTACCGAGTCGACATTTAGAAACGCCGTCTTATGAAGTTGAAGTGATTCGTGAACGCGATTATCACGAAGAAAAAGCAAGTTATTCACAAATCAAAGCTGAAACGATTCAAGTTCCTGAATTTGTCCAACACGCAAAACATCAAACTCAAATTGCAAAACCTGCGGCAGTCACCGAATTTATGCACGATTCACCTGCACCAAATTTGAATAAAAATGAAGCCGCCATTTTGATAAAACGTTTTTGGGGAAAATTATCAAAATCGGTTTCAGGAAATGACGTTGAAATTATTGATGATTTTATACCCACCGACGGTGATTTGGATGATTCGCCAGAAATATCCATCGAGCCAGCTCGTAGTTCAAAAAACAAAAATAATCGTCGCAACAAAAATCAACGAAATCAAAAACAACGTGGCGCAAAACCCGTTGTAGTGGGTGAAGAAATTATTGCGGTTTCATATACAAACGAGATTGTTTTAACTGAAAGTTTGCCGATTGAAGTGGATGCGGAAAGAGTGAGTGAAATCGTCGCGGATGCGACGGCAACACCGCGTAAAAATAATAATCGTAATAATTTACGTCGGGGTCCAAATCGCCGCCGCCCACGCAATCCTGATTATAAAAAGCCTGAAGGTGATAGTGTCGATTTTGTTGAAAATGCAAAGTCTTCGATTGAAGCATCGCATTCTGAAAGTACCGATTAAAAAATCTCTAATTCCAAAAGATAGCCAACCAAACCGTGTGTTCATGTTCAAGCGTTGAAATCACACGGTGTTTTAAATGAACGGGCAGATATAAATAATCGCCCGTTTTTAGCATTACCTGCTCGCCATTTTCATATTCAATGACACCACCGCCTTGCAACACAATCACCCATTCATTTTCCAATTGGTCGTACCATTGCCCAGCGGGTGTGTGATGACCGTGCGAAATAATGCGTTCTATCCGAACATTTTTTTGTGAAAGCAACACCTCAATACATTCCTCAGGTAAATTTTTTGGTAACGATTGATAAAGATTTGGCACATTATTTACCATTCGTTCCGAATAACATTTCTCTTGCGTGTGCTAACGTGTTGTAGGTTAATTCCACGCCTCCCAGCATTCGCGCTGTTTCAACAACACGTTCTTCTTCCGTTAATAATCGCACTTGTGATGCTGTCATGTCAGCATGATGTTGTTTTTCAACATACAAATGTTGATGCGCTTGTGCGGCAACTTGCGGTAAATGTGTCACACACAAAACTTGGCGATTTCCACTTAATTGACGTAATTTTTGTCCCACAATTTCAGCAATTCCGCCGCCAATTCCCGAATCAACTTCATCGAAAATCATGGTTGGCGTGGTTTTATCATTTGCCGTCGTGACTTGAATCGCCAAACTAATTCGTGATAATTCACCGCCCGATGCTACTTTTGATAATGGTTTGGGAGGTAATCCTACATTTGCACTAATTAAAAATGTGATGCTGTCGTTGCCATTCAATTTAGGTATTTCCGTTGCCAGAACGCTCACCTCAATCAAAAATTCACCGTTCGGCATCCCTAATTCTTTCATCATGCGTGAAATGTGTTGCTGCAATTTTTTTGCACTTTTTTGACGTTGTGCTGTTAATTCTGCTGCCAATGGAAAATACGCTTGCTGATATTTCGCCGTGAGCTGTTCTAATTCGGCAATGCGTTCGCCACAGTGACTGAGTTGCGCGAGTTCATTTTCTAACTCCTGTTGAAATTCAAAAAGAGCTTCGGGTTTAACATGATGCTTGCGACTTAACGTTTGCAACACGCTAATTTGTTGCTCGATTTCTTGTAATTGAGTGGGATCTGCGTCTTGGTTTTCTAAAAAATGTCGCAATTCATAAATCGCTTCTTCAATTTGAATTTGCGCTTCGTTGAGCAGGGCATTGACAGGTTTTAATTCAGGCGCGAATTGTTCCAGTTGCGTTAAGGCTTTGAGCGAATTTTTTAATTGCCGATGTACCGATTTATCGTCGTCATAAAGCGTACCTATTTCTGTTTGCCCCGTCGTTAAAATTTGCTCTAAATTCGCTAATTTCCGATGTGAATCTGACAATGCGCCGTAATCAAATTGTGCCAAATTCAAGGTTTCCAATTCTTCGAGTTGGTAACGCAATAAGGCTTCGCGTTGTTGTGCCTCGGATTGTTTTTTTTGTAAGTGTTGAAGTTCGTGTTCGGCGAGTTGCCATTGTCGAAAACAGCCATTTAAACGCTCAAGTAGTTCGGCATTTTTACCATAAACATCGAGCAAACGGCGTTGTTCTTCACTTTCGAGTAGTGTCAAATAAGCGTGTTGACCGTGAATTTCGACTAATTGGCGTGTAAACAGTTGTAACGTTTGTAACGTCACAGGATGATTGTTTATAAAGGCTTTTGAACGCCCGTCACTGTTGATAATGCGACGAATTAAACATTGCTGATTTTCGTCAAAATCATTGTCTTGTAACCACGTTAAAGCGAGTGGCAGTGCGGTTAAATCAAATTCCAAATTCACTTCGGCACGTTTGCAGTTCGGACGTACATAATCCGCCGTTGCCCGTTCGCCTAACGCTAAACCCAGTGCTGTCAGCAAAATTGATTTTCCTGCCCCCGTTTCACCTGTTAAAACTGTCATGCCTTGTGATAAATCAAGTTGCAGCGTTTTGACAATGGCTAAATCTAAAATCGATAAATTTAAAAGCATAAGTTAATCAAGTATCGTTTTTTCCAAAATCACACGCAAATTTTCGGGCATATCAAGTGTTTCCAAATCCCAATTTTCGTGGACTAACACATCATGCAAACAATTTTGCATGATGTCATGGGCTTTATTCGTGGCTTCGGCAATCAGTTTGTGTGTTTTTAAATTCAAAAAAGCTTCGTTACCGTTCATACATTTTTTTTGATATTCAAACAATCTGCGTAAATAGGCTACCTGCTCACTTACTTGACTGGGACAAGCGCACATATAAACAAAACCCTGTTCACGGATTTTTTCAATTTGTGTCGCAGTATATTGAATATTCAGTTCCACAATAAACTCCTTAACTGATTAAATTTGATTAGATTATTTTTTGTAAATTATTGGGGTAAGTTTAACGTTTGTTTGTGTTCCAGTATATGATTTGACCTACATACAACTCACAAAACAATCATTAATCGATACCAAAAAGGATAGAAAAACAATGGATAAATTAACCAGTATGAGAGTATTTGAACGTGTTGCCAAAGCAGGCAGTTTTGTTGGTGGCGCACGCGAACTTGGTATTTCTCGTGCGATGGCAACAAAACACATCATGTTTCTTGAAGCAGATTTACGCACGCGCTTGTTTAATCGTACGACACGCAGTTTGAGTTTAACGGATATGGGCGTGGCATATTTAGAACGCTGTTCTCAAGTGTTACTTGATATTGAAGATATGGAATCGGCAATTACTTATTTGCAATCTGAACTGCGTGGAACGTTAAAAATCAGCGCCCCCCCTGTGATTGGAGCTACGCATATTACTCGCGCGGTAGCGGAATTTTTAAAACTTTATCCCGACTTAAATGTTGAAATGATTTTGCAAAGTAGTCACGCAGATTTGATTGAAGACGGTATCGATATTGCGATTTATTTGGGAGACTTAGAAGACACCAGTATGGTGGCGCGAAAATTGGCGAGTTCGTCAATGATTGTGTGTGGGTCGCCCGACTATTTGGAAAAATACGGTATTCCAGAAACGCCTGAAGATTTGGTGCATCACAGTTGTTTAGTGAATTGGGCGAGCGCACCGCAAGATAAATGGAAATTCAAAACAGAAAAGGGTTTTACAACGATTCATGTGTCAGGACGTATGCAAACAAATGTTGCAGAAGCAAATCGGGTGGCAGCCTTGAATGGATTGGGTTTAGTGGTTTTAGCCACTTACGTTGTGCGGCGTGACATTGAAAAAGGTAAATTGCAAACGGTGTTACAAAATTATGCGTTACCGCCATTAGACATTCACGCAGTTTATCCACATCGAAAATATCTGTCTGCAAAAGTACGTTGTTTTTTAGATTTTTTACAGCAATGGTTAGAACCGCGTGTATCCATTTCGTATTCGAGAGAAATCAAAATAGACTTCACTTAATTTTAGTTTATGGTTCATAACAACCTGCTACTGGTTGAAAACAACCTATTAAAGTTTAATGAATTCAAATGGTTGCCATAAAAATAGGGAGTGAATGTGGTATTATGCTACGCTGTAATCGTTATGGCTAAATTTGATAAAAACATTAACCAAAGGGTGAATACGATGAAAAAATTATTGTTATTACTGTGTATTTCTAGCAGCTGTTTCGCAGCGGAACCTTCAGCAGAGCGTCAAAGCGAAATTCGCGCGTTCGTACAAAATACTTGTGCTGGCTGCCACGGCGCAGGATTACAAGGCGCAATGGGACCGTCACTTAAACCCGAAGCATTGGCAAACAAAGCTGATGATTTGTTGATTACAACAATTACGAATGGTCGCAAAGGAACGCTAATGTCGTCCTGGAAATCAA
>CANKON010000117.1 GCA_947484105.1 Methylococcaceae bacterium
GGTGTTATTGCAGGTTTAACAACGGTTATGCTGGTTTTGTATTACGGTTTAACGCGAGTCATTTTTGCAATGGCGCGAGATGGTTTATTGCCTGAATTTTTCAATGATGTTCACGAAAAAACACAAACGCCTGTACGTGTAATTGTGATGTGTGGCGTAATTATGGCGATAATTGCAGGCTTGATTCCATTGGGCGATTTAGCTGAGTTAGTTAATATCGGCACGTTGGCAGCCTTTGTTTTAGTTTGTTTGGGTGTAATCGTTTTACGTTTCACACAACCTGATTTACCACGTCCTTTCCGTTCGCCTTACAGCCCTTTATTTCCTGCATTGGGCATGATTTCATGCAGCGCGTTGATGGCATTTTTACCTGCTCAAACATGGTGGCGTTTTGTAATTTGGTTGACGCTTGGAATTGTATTTTATTTCGTCTATTCAAAATCACACAGCAAACTTCAGCTCGCATCGAATTAACCGAAATTTGCTATACTTTCACTTTTTGAACTTACCTGAAAAATTATTATGGCTGCTCAATATATTTATTCGATGAATCGCGTGGGCAAAATTGTCCCACCTAAAAAATACATTCTCAAAGACATTTGGTTATCTTTTTATCCTGGCGCGAAAATCGGTGTTTTGGGTTTGAACGGTTCAGGTAAATCGACACTTTTACGCATTATGGCGGGTTTAGATACTGAAATCGAAGGCGAAGCGATTCCTTTGAAAGGCATCAAAATTGGGTATTTGTCGCAAGAACCGCAACTTGACCCAACTAAAAACGTGCGTGGAAATATCGAAGAAGCCGTTGTTGAAATCAAAGAAGCATTGGCGCAACTTGATCAAGTTTATTTAGATTATGCGGCGGAAGATGCGGATTTTGATAAACTCGCAGCAGATCAGGCACGTTTGGAAGACATTATTAACGCTTGTGATGGACATAATTTAGACCGCAAATTAGAAGTCGCCGCTGATGCGTTGCGTTTGCCTAATTGGGATGCAGATGTCACGAAATTATCAGGTGGTGAAAAACGTCGTGTTGCGCTTTGCCGTTTGTTGCTTTCAAATCCCGATATGTTGTTGCTCGACGAACCAACAAACCATTTGGACGCAGAATCTGTCGCGTGGCTCGAACGCTTTCTACACGATTACACAGGCACAGTTGTTGCCGTGACGCATGATCGTTATTTCTTAGATAACGTGGCAGGTTGGATTTTAGAATTAGACCGTGGCTCAGGTATTCCATGGGAAGGAAATTATTCAAGCTGGCTAGAGCAAAAAGGCGCACGGTTATTGTTAGAAGAAAAACAAGAATCGGCACGTCAAAAAGCGATGAAAGAAGAGTTGGAATGGGTTCGTTCTGGCACGAAAGGTCGTCATGCAAAAAGTAAAGCGCGTTTAGCACGATTTGACGAACTATCATCGAGTGACGTACAAAAACGAAACGAAACCCACGAAATTTACATTCCACCTGGTCCCAGATTGGGCGATGTGGTGATTGAAGCGAACGGGATTTCTAAATCATTTGGCGACAAATTGTTATTCAGCGATTTGAATTTCAAATTACCACAAGGCGGAATTGTAGGAATTATCGGTGCGAATGGCGCGGGTAAAACGACATTGTTCCGTATTATGGCGGGTTTTGAGCAACCCGATTCAGGTGAATTAAAAATTGGTGAAACGGTCAAACTCGCTTACGTTGACCAATTACGCGACGATATGGACGCGAAAAAAACCGTGTTTGAAGAAGTTTCCGAAGGTTTGGATATGATTACCGTCGGCACTTATCAAACGCCGTCCCGCGCGTATTTAGGTCGTTTCAATTTCAAGGGCGGCGACCAACAAAAATTCATTGGCGATTTATCGGGCGGTGAACGGAATCGCGTGCATTTAGCGAAATTATTGAAAACGGGCGGCAACGTTTTATTACTCGACGAACCGACCAATGATTTGGACGTGGAAACCTTGCGGGCGTTGGAAGATGCGGTATTAAATTTTCCAGGTTGCGCGGTGGTGATTTCGCATGATCGTTGGTTCTTAGATCGAATTGCAACCCACATTTTAGCGTTTGAAGGCGATAGTCAAGTCGTTTGGTTTGAAGGTAATTATGCGGATTATGAAGCTGACCGTCATCGTCGTTTAGGCACAGATGCCGATTCACCACGTCGCTTGAAATATAAAAAATTATCCTAACTATTTGGTCAATCGGAGTGGTTTTCTTAAACCACTCTGGTTCATTTGCACCACATTGATAAATATAAAACACCCATTAAATCAAAAATACCTTGAAATATCATTTAGATAAAAAAATCGCAATTATGGCTCGATAATTGTTTGTTGCCATGTGACTTTTAATATGGAAAGTTATCTCAAATCAAATCTTAAGTAGAGTGTAATAATACAAATGAAAAATTTTATTCAGTTAATTTCTGTTTCAGTTCTCCTCATTTGCACCCAGGTGTGGGCTGCAGATAAAGCTCCTATTGGTTCGTGGCAATTAAGTACTTCAACTCAACTTGAAGTGACAACATCAACAGGTAAAAAAGTAAAAAGCACACCAATAAAAGGCTATGAATTTGCGACATTCTCGTCAGATGGCAGTTATGTGTCTTCAGAATGGGTTAACAAGTTTAATGTTTCGCTTGCTGGTAGTTCATCTCAGCCTTCAGTTGTTGATTCTTTTGGACAGTGGTACAGCAAAAATAATACTAGTTATTCGGTAGCGTATGATAAGTACTTGTTAGTTTTATCAGATGCGAAATTTGGTATTACGAATGCCGCTTTTTTTGATCGAATTGGATATATAAAATTTGTCAAAGATAATTTTAATAGTGCTGCATCGTTATCAGTTAATGTCATTTCCTATGCTGATGAAGGTGTAGTTAACGCGGCAGGTAAATCACTAAAAGGAACAAAAAAGATTGTCATAAAGGCATCATGGAAAAATGGTGACGTGTTAACAAACGCTGACGTGTTAGTAAAGGTAACTTATACTGGAAAACCACTTATTCAATCGACTTGCTGCGGCACAGATACAGCTAAGAATGTAATTGACAGTGAAAACTTCATGACCACCGTAGGCAAACTACCAGACGTAAAAACAACAGCGAGTGGTCTGAAATACATTGTTCTTCAAGATAATCCAACAGGTAAAACACCATCTGCTGCAACTGATACCGTCACAGCAAACTATCGTGGTTTTTTTCCATCTGGACAAATTTTTGACAGAAATTCATCTACTGCTTTTGCATTAGATAAAGTTATTTCAGGCTGGACGGAAGGTCTGCAATTGATGAGAAAAAATGCTAAATACCGTTTTTTTATTCCTTCAAATTTGGGTTACGGTGAAACGGGAACAACTGGCATCCCAGGCAATTCAGCGTTGATATTTGACGTTGAATTACTCGACAGCACACCTGCAACGACAACAACTACACCTTAAAATTTGGAGCTTTACTCGTGACCCACGTCCAAGATATTTCCAGCGCAATGTCATCTTCAGAAAAACGCGCCATCAGTTCGCTTGCAGGTGTTTACGCTTTGCGAATGCTGGGCTTGTTTATGATTTTGCCTGTGTTGTCACTATTCGCCCAAGAATTAGACGGTGCAACACCCGCGTTAATTGGATTGGCGATGAGTATTTACGGTTTGCCGCAAGTTCTTTTGCAAATTCCATTCGGTTTGCTTTCGGACAAATTCGGACGCAAAAAGATGATTGTCATCGGTTTAGTCTTATTTTTTATCGGCAGTGTGGTTGCCGCTTTATCGAGTGATATTTATGGCGTTTTAATTGGTCGTGGTTTGCAAGGTGCGGGTGCCATTTCAGCCGTGATTATGGCATTGGTTGCAGATTTAACGCGCGAAATTCATCGCACTAAAGCCATGGCGACTATTGGAATTAGCATTGGAATGTCATTTGGTGGCGGCATTATCGCAGGTCCGATTATCGCGGCGGCTTTTGGTGGTGTTTATGGCGTTTTTTGGACAACCGCTTTTTTAACATTATTGGCAATTACGGCAATTATTTTCATCGTGCCGAATCCGGAAAAATCAACATTACACCGTGATGCTGAATTCGTCCCCGCCGATGCTATGGTCGCGTTGAAAAATCCTGAGCTGTTGCGTTTGGATTACGGTATTTTCATTTTACATTTAATTTTAATGGCAATTTTTGTTGTTGTGCCATCGTTAATGCGTGACGCTGGACTTGAAAAAGGCAGTGAATGGCAGGTTTATTTACCTGTTTTTGTCGGTTCAATGGCATTGATTATTCCATTTATTATTTTGGCGGAAAAAAAACGCCAGATGAAAAAAGTATTTTTAGGTGCCATCGCGGCATTGTTAATTGCAGTCATCGGTTTTGCCGTATTTCACGAAAATTTAGTCACATTAATTGTGTTTTTGAGCGTGTTTTTTTGTGGTTTCAATTTACTTGAAGCCACCCTGCCCTCGCTGATTTCTAAAACGGCTCCCGCTGATTTAAAAGGCACTGCGATGGGCGCGTATTCAAGTTCTCAATTTTTAGGTTTATTTTGTGGCGGCTTAGTCGGCGGCTGGTTTAATGGTCAATTTGGTGTGACAGCCGTTTTTCTGGTTTGTGCCATATTGGTACTCAGTTGGTTTATTATTTCGCTCACAATGAAAGAGCCACGTTATTTAGCAAGTTTGTTAATTTCAATTGACGTAATGAGTGAAGGTGATGCACATTTTTTCGTAGATGAAATACTAAATGTCACGGGGATTGAGGAAGCCATTTTGCATCATGAAGAAGCCATTTTATATTTGAAAGTAGACAATCACATTTTGGATAAAGAAAGTTTGCAAACATTGATCAATAAACATATTCACGCCTACTCACCGATTGTTTAAGGCAACCTGTTTATCTTTAATTCAATCGTGTAATATCAACAATATTTTAATTTTTAACCACACTTTAATTTTTTGGAACAACAAAATATGAAATTTACAAAAACATTCGCAGCAATTGCTCTTGCAAGTACATTAGCTTTAACAGGCTGTAGCGGAGATGAAGAAAAAGACGCAAGTTTGACTGACGGCAGTTTAAACGGTGGCATGAACGATGCATCGGTAAATGGTTTGGGGGATGGCTCTGGCATGAACGGTGGACGATTCGGCGCAAATGGAAAATATGGCGCACGCGGCGCAAACGGTTTACCGCCAGAATTCAGCGATCCAAACAACCCACTTTCAAAACGTACCATTTATTTCATGCTCGACAGCAGTCAAGTTCAACAAGATTTTGTCCCAGTCATTGCCGCACACGCCCGTTATTTATTGGCAAATCCTAGCCAACACATTGTGTTAGAAGGCAACGGCGA
>CANKON010000118.1 GCA_947484105.1 Methylococcaceae bacterium
CCTGCTTGATTAAACGCTTCTTCATCGGCATACCAAATGCGGGTATTTTTGCCGATTAATTCGCCCGAGTCGTAGCCAAAATCTTGTTCTAATTTTCGATTACAGCGAACAATGACACGGTTTTTTGTCAGGACAATACCCGATGAGGCAGAATTGAAAATGGCTTGTTGTTCTTCGTTTGCAAGGCGCAACGTTTCCTGAATATATTTTTGCATTTCAAGTTGCGCGGCAAGTTGTTTTTGACTTTCAATACGCTCCGTAATGTCGTAAAACCAGCCTAAAATGGCATCTTCCCCTTGATATTCGATTTTCATATACGAGGCAAGCACCCAGCATTCTTGGGTGTTGGGTATGTTTAACTGAATTTGACGATTTAAAACGTTTTCGCCATTTTCCAATTCACGCCGAATTTGTGCATAGTCTTCAGGATTTTTGTAAAAACTCTCTGGATTTTCACCAATAGCGTCGAAATTTTTAATTAACTCCGCGTAACTGCGATTGTAAAAAACGACCTCTTTTCCCTGTTTAATGGCAATTCGCACTGCAATTGGACTAACATTTAAAATATCAAATAAGCGAATTTCAGTTTTACGATGTTTTGATTCAAAGTGCTTACGTTGCGTAACATCGCGTAGCGTGGCGGCAACTAAAACAGGATCTGTTTGAATAAAACCAATACTTAAATCTATAAAAATCTCATCGCCCGCTCGATTTAACGCAATAAGTTCAAGATTGACAGTCATATCGCGCTTCTGAAAGTTTCGTATAAATTGTTGACGCAACTCAATATGATTTTCCCGAAATCGTGCGGGCATCAACATTTCAACGGGTTGATATAACAATTCGTCTTTTGAATAACCAAAAAAGGCTTCGGCTTGACGATTCACCATTTTGATTACCCCTTGTTCACCGACAATCACCATTGGATCTGGCGTTGATTGTAAAAGCGATTGGAATTGTTGTTCACGCGCGAGTAATTCTTTTTCAATTTGGACACGTTCAGACATATCACTAAATAACGCAAATGAATAAAGCGGGTTTCCTTCGTTATCTTTGATTTCATTGCCATGCACAAGACAAGGCAGCGTAGAGCCATCGTTTTTTTGCAGTATGACTTGTTTTTGATAATCACCTTTCATTACATCGTAACTGCCTGTTGTAACTAAAGTGCAATACATCTGCCCAACTAACTTGCTTTGTGTGGTGCCAATTAAATCTGCCATTGCCTGATTGCATTCGATAATAATTCCATCGTTATCAATGACGATAAATCCCTGACTGGTTGTGCCTAAAATACCGTATAAACGATTATTGACAACACTGATTTTCGCGCCTAAAAATGTCACCACTAAACTGCTCAATACCAGCATGGTTGTCACGCAAACAACGGTAATGGCGAGATGCTCGGGATCCGTTGCGACAATGACCGTGTCATCACCGTTCGGATGCAAATGCAAAAAATACGCTGCATTCATCGCAACGTAGTGCATCATTGAAATGGCGATGCCTAATAGTGTGCCGCTGATAATTGATGTAACAAAAGGCATTCTGATATGGAAAAATTTTTCCAAAACCGATTTGCTGAATAACGCCAAAACAGTCATTCCCGTAGGCACAGCAACCGCAAGACTTAACATTTTAGGTTCGTAGCGCAAAATACCATCTAGCTCAATGGCATCCATCCCTAAAAAGTGCATGGTGCCAACGCCTAATCCCAATATCAAACCAGCAAATACCAATTTTGTGGCTTTAACTTGCTTGTCGGCGATGATGTTAAGTGCAATCGCAGCTGAAATAATACTCGGAAACACCGAAATCGCGGTCAACCAAGCGTTGTAGCTGATGGAACAATCGATTTTTAATGCCAGCATTCCTAAAAAGTGCATTGCCCAAACGCCTACGCCCAAAACGATAGAGCCTGTTGGAAGCCAAATACTGCGCGACATGGTGCGCCCTAATCGCTCAATGATTTCAAAAGCGCAAAATGCCGAAAATATCGCAATAAAAACGGATATGAAAACCAGCAGGACGTTGTAATTGGTGCTGTAAGCAAATTGCAAATCGTTTGTGGAGGTGATAAAGAAATTGTCTAACATAGCATTCATTTGAAAAATGGGCGGGTGGGTTTTGTGATTGATATTCACCGCTCAGGACACATTTTTCAAATTAGCCTAAATGACAAACAAAATCAGGGAAAGTTAATACAAGGGTTCTCGGTAAAACATCAAAATAAGCCCGATTTGAAACAACGCAGCAACAGAAACAAACCCCGAAAATGCACGTTTTTTTCCCTCAAGGTTCAATTCTAACCACCGACCACACGCTAAAATCAATGAAAATACGCCCATTGTGGTGTGTCCGACTTGGATTAAAAAAGCACTTTTGGGTTGAAAACCAACGTGTGAATGGGTGAGTAACATCAGCCCGCCCAACGCTGCCAGAATTGGAAAAATAAACGGTAATTTTTGTGAATAATTCGGTTTAACACGCGAGCTTAATTCGATAACGCCCAACGTAAAAACCAACAAGGTTGCAATGCGATGTTGCAACACCTCGCCATTGTTAAAGGTGCTATCCCAAAAGCCAATAGAACCTAGCGGCCATGTTTCGGCATCACTGCGAAAGAATAGAAAAATCCCTAATGCGATAAATCCGACTGACCAGAATTTACAAAATTGCAATACGCGATAACGTAAGTACGACAACATAGCGAAAAAGCTCATCGTTGTCAGAAAAATACCTGCGACGTTGTGGTTGTAATTCGACCATTCTGTTGCCGCAATGGATGGAATCTGACCAATAATGGCGGTTCGACCTGCTTCGCCTGAAATTAAATCCGTGTGCGTAGGAGAGCTAAGACTTGGTATTTGTGGCGCAAAGGTATTTAACACGTCTTGCCATGAAGCGGTCAAACTCGGAATATCAATCGCAGGCGGTTGTGACGCTAAACTTGCAGCCGTAAATAACAACGTAATTAAAACAAACGTTTCGGCTTCAATGTAATGAGGCACATAAAAGGTTAACGAATAATTATCATTATTTTGAGCCGCATACCGATTCAAATTAGCAAAATACAGTGCAATGCCTAATAACGTAATTTTAACCAGCAATAAATTTCCATAGCCCGACCCCATTAAGCCATTCCAACTATCGATATATTGCAATGCCAGTGGGATGCCAGACATTAAAATTACCGCGACAGAGGCAGCACCCAAAATGGTAAATTTCTTTAACAATTGTCGCCAGTAATTGGTGGATAATTTGTTCAATTTGACGAATTGCCAAACATTTAATAACTGAAATACGCCGCCAATCCAGGCTGCCGCGGCTACTTGATGAATAAGAGTCAGTGTCATCAACAGGGTTTGATTTTCAAATCGCCCCGCCCCGTGAACAAGCCATGCGCCTGAAATAATCATCGGAACAGCGAGCAAACTGGCAATCAGCCAACGTGATTTTGAAAATGGGTTTAATTTTAAAAAATGATAAACATAACTTGCGAAAATAAATGCAAGGGTGGCGCGTGTTAGACCGCCTATAAATTGCGTGGTTTCTGCAAATTCGGGAAATGGCGATTTTTCAAGTATTGCCGTCATTAACCAAATTTTTAATACAATTTTGAACAGTTGTGCGCCTGTTAACCAAAAACCACCTTTGTAAATTAGCGTAATGGTTCTTTCAAGTAATAGTGTATTAGAACTATCAATACGTTCTTTCCACGGTTGAAATAAAAAAAGTGTCCAAAATAAACAGCCTATTGTGAGTGCGTAACAAATTAAGTCAAAACCCCCAATCAATGAATCTAAAAAGTCTGCAATGCCCGCCATTTATCAATCCTATTCCATGACAGAAAAATGAATGACATCTTCTGTTAAATGTCCATCCGCTGCAAAAACTTTAAACCGTAGCGCGTATTCACCGACATCAATAGGCGGAATTTCAACAACAATTTGCCCCTGTTTTTTTCCAATATGTGCTTTTAAAAGTTCGTGTTTATCCCCTTTGCTAACCAAAAAAACCTGTGAAAGACCGAGTTCAATTTTGGAGTTAAATTCTAATTCAACTTCATCTGCATGATTTGAATGAATCGGAGCGATTTTTAGCGAATAATCTGTAATAACCGCATGAGAAAAAGGTGTCTGTATGTAAAAAATACAGAGGAGTAACAGAATAATTTTTTTCATAAAAAAGAAATTAAGGATGGGAATATTTTTTATTGCATAGAAAATCGGCGCATCATGCCTTCGTTTTCTAAATTTTTGAAATGCTCAAAATCAACCGAATGAGTCAATTGATTTTGAGCTGAAGAATAATTAACGTACTGCGCCTATTTTCGTCGCTTCAGGCACTTCAATTAAACCGCCCGTTGTCACGTCATAAATATAGCCATAAACAGGAATATCAGACGGAACAAGCGGGTGATTTTTAATACGAATCACGTCTTCAACAACGCTTTGTGCCAAATCGCTAATGGTGAGCCATGAAATGTGTTTTGCTTCATGTGAACCGCCGCCTTCACAGCAATCGTGCCAACCATTTTCATCAACCGTTGCCGTTTTCAAACTGCTTGCAAGCAAATCACGCATGATTTCATTCGTAAATGTTTCCATACCGCAATTTGTATGATGAATCACAAACCATTCTTTTGTACCCAGTAATTTATATGAAATCACGAGTGAACGAATCGCATCATCACTGGCTCGACCGCCTGCATTACGGATGACGTGCGCGTCACCTTCACTCAAACCTGCGTATTTTGCTGGGTCTAATCGTGCATCCATACAGGTTAAAATCGCAAACTGACGAGCAGGCGGCATCACTAAGTCGCCTTTATCAAAGCCAGCAACATAACCACGATTTGCTAATAAAACTTCATTTAAAACTTTTGACATAAAAACACCTCATTAGTTGAAATTAAAATGGTGGAGCGGTTTTTAGTGAACATCATCGGTATGCCATTTGGGCATCATGACGATACAATTTGGCTTAAAACCAAGATTTTTCAGCGTGTCAATACTACGAATTTTTTCCATTTTCTCCAAGTTAATCACGCTAATCGAACCATCATCCATTTCAGGTAAATTCAAAAAGCTATTTTGGACAATCGCGTATTTTTCATCTGGCGAAAAAACAACGTGATGTGCGCCGCCAGCGGTTGGAATGGATTTAATCAATTTGGGTTCAGTTTTAGATTGACTGATGTCGAAAATATTTAACGCGCCAGGTTTGGCAGTGGTGATAAAGAGTTTGTCGTGTTGTTGATTGAAATAAATTTCAAGCGGAACACCTTGTTTAATATC
>CANKON010000119.1 GCA_947484105.1 Methylococcaceae bacterium
CATTCCGCCACACAATTTGAGCGAAGTTATCAGCGCGTGTTTAGCGTTAATTGACGAACCGAATTCAACCATTTCTGATTTGATGGAACACATCAAAGGACCTGATTTTCCAACAGCAGCATTTATTAACGGCGCGGCGGGTATTCGTCACGCTTACGAAACAGGTCGCGGCAAAATTTATCTTCGCGCTCGTTGCGAAATCGAAAATATCGGCGACAGTTCACGTCAAGCGATTATCGTCACCGAATTACCCTATCAAGTGAACAAAGCACGATTACTTGAAAAAATCGCTGAACTCGTCAAAGAAAGCAAACTTGAAGGTATTTCGGGATTGCGCGATGAATCCGACAAAGACGGAATGCGAATGGTGATTGAATTAAAACGCGGTGAAGTTGCCGAAGTTGTTTTAAACAATCTTTATAAACAAACCCAATTCCAAACCGTTTTTGGCATCAACATGGTGGCGATTCTGGACGGTCGCCCGTATTGTTTGAATTTGCTTGAAATTCTGAGCGCATTTATCAATCATCGCCGCGAAATCGTGACACGCAGAACAGTTTATTTGCTTCGCAAAGCACGTGAACGAGCACATATTTTGGAAGGTTTAGCGATTGCGTTAGCGAATATCAACGCAATGATTGAGCTAATTAAAGCCGCTAAAACACCAGCTGAAGCAAAAGAAGGTTTGCTTGCGACGCTTTGGAATGCTGGCTTAGTTTTATCGCTGATTGAACGCACCAACGCAGGTGATTCACGTCCTGATAATTTGCCTGCAATTTACGGTTTATCTGGTGAAACCTATCGACTTTCAGAAGCGCAAGCGCAAGCGATTTTAGAATTACGTTTGCATCGTTTAACAGGTTTAGAACAAGATAAAATTGTCGGCGAATACACGCAATTATTGGAACAAATCGCGTTTTATTTACACATTTTGGGCGACGATTTGCGTTTAATGGAAGTGATTCGTGAAGAACTGGTTGCGATTAAAGAACAATACAGCGACCCACGTCGCACGGTAATTCTTGAAAATCGTGATGATTTAACCGACGAAGATTTGATTACCGAAGAAGATATGGTTGTTACCGTTTCGCACGAAGGCTATGTGAAAGCACAGCCGTTAAGCGATTATCAAGCGCAACATCGCGGCGGACGCGGTAAATCGGCAACGCAAACCAAAGAAGAAGATTTTGTTGATCAACTTGTGATTGCCAGTACCCATGACACGATTTTATGTTTCTCGTCGCGTGGCAAAGTGTATGCGATGAAAGTTTATCAATTACCCGTCGGCAGTCGCGCCGCGCGGGGCAAACCGTTTGTGAATTTATTTCCGCTCGAAGAAGGCGAAAAAATCAACGCTTTCTTACCAACACGCGATTATGACGAAAATAAATTTATTTTCATGGCGACATCAGCAGGAACAGTTAAGAAAACGCCGTTGCCTGAATTTGCAAGCATTCGCGTCAGCGGAAAAATTGCGATTGATTTGCGCGAAGACGATACCTTAATCGGTGTAGCAATTACGGACGGTGAGCAAAATATCATGATGTTCAGCAGCAACGGTAAAGCGATTCGTTTCAATGAAGCGGATGTCCGTTCAATGGGCAGAACCGCAACAGGTGTGCGCGGTTTCCGACTAACCGAAGGCGAAAAAGTCATTTCACTAATTGTCGCATCGGAAGGCGCAGTTTTAACTGTCACCGAAAACGGTTACGGCAAACGCACCGAAGTTGAAAAATTCCGTCATCAAGGGCGTGGCGGTAGCGGCACAATTGCAATGCAAACTTCGGAACGTAATGGTAATGTCGTTGGTGCGTTACTCGTGAACGATACAGACGAATTGATGATTATCACTGACGGCGGCACGTTGGTCAGAACGCGCGTTTCTGAAATTTCAGTTGTCGGACGTAACGCACAAGGTGTGCGCGTAATTCGTTTAGACGAAGGTGAAAAAGTGGTTGGTGTCGATAGAATTGCGGGATTAGAAACCGAAGAAATTGAAGCAATTGAAATAGACGCCACTCAAATTGATAACGTAATCGAAGAATAAAACGATGGAAAATTTCACACCGTATTCGGCATTTTTGGGTGGCAGTTTGATTGGTTTGGCTGCTGCATTACTGATGTATTTCAACGGGCGAATCGCGGGTATTTCAGGCATGATTGCTGGCGTGTTCGATGTAAAAAACCACGAAAATCATTGGCGATTATTTTTCTTAGGCGGTTTAATTTTAGCCGCTATGATTTTCAACTTATTCGCGCCACACTCGCCCGTTACTTATTCTCGCTCAACATTTTTACTAATAATTTCGGGAATTTTAGTCGGTTATGGCACACGTTTAGGAAGTGGCTGCACAAGCGGTCACGCTGTTTGTGGGATGGCACGACTTTCAAAGCGTTCAATAGTCGCGACGTTAATTTTTATGAGTGTCGCCATTTTGACCGTTTTCATTACCCGCCATTTATTAGGAATTTCATCATGACAAAAAATTTCGCTGCTTTGTTTTGTGGCATTTTATTTGGTTTGGGATTGACGATTTCGCAAATGAGTAACCCAGACAAAGTGCTTTCTTTTTTAGATATTTCTGGCAATTGGGATCCGAGTTTAGCATTTGTGATGGCGGGTGCATTGATGACGCTCGGTGCGCTGCAACATTTTATTTTTAAACGTGAAAAACCAATTTACGATTCCCAATTTCATTTACCTAATAAAAATAATGGAATCGATAAACGCTTAATTTTAGGCGCAATTATTTTTGGTTTTGGGTGGGGAATAAGTGGGTTTTGTCCAGGTGCTGTTCTTGCGGCTTTTGGTGATGGCAGAATTGAACCATTTTTATTTACCCTTTCATTAGGCGCAGGTATGATGCTGTTTCGTTTGTTACAAAAAGAAAAATAATACAATTCAAACTTACACTTATGGGGCGTGACGAAATGCAAAAATATTTTTTACACATTTTTATTATTCTCGGTCTTAGTTTTGCCAGCTTTTTCGTTTTTGAGCGTTTAAATACCGAGCCACCTATTGATAATTCGCTTGCGTACTCTGACTTTATTGATCGCGTAAAAAATAAACAAGTCGATAAAGTCGAAATCATGGGGCAATCGATTAAATTACGCACGTCCGACGGTGAAACTTATGAAACATTCAATCCTGGCGATGGTCATTTAATTGACGATTTACTTGCCGCTGACGTTCAAATTCGCACTAAAATTCCGCAAAAACAATCAATGTTTATGCAAATTTTTATCGCTTGGTTTCCGATGCTTTTGATGATTACCGTTTGGATCATTTATATGCGCCGTAATCAGGGCATGGGCGGTGGTTTCGGCAAAAGTAAAGCGCGAATGCTCGAAGAAGATAAATTAACTGTTAAATTCACGGATGTGGCAGGTTGTGAAGAGGCTAAAGAAGACGTTGAGGAATTAGTCGATTTCTTAAAAGCGCCACAAAAATTTCAACAACTGGGTGGACAAATTCCACGCGGCATTTTAATGGTCGGACCGCCAGGAACGGGTAAAACCCTAATTGCCAAAGCGATTGCGGGCGAAGCAGGTGTTAAATTTTTTAGTATTTCAGGTTCAGATTTTGTTGAAATGTATGTCGGTGTCGGTGCGTCGCGAGTTCGCGATATGTTCGCGCAAGCCAAAGAACATTCGCCTTGCATTATCTTTATAGACGAAATCGATGCTGTTGGGCGGCAACGGGGCGGCGCAGGAATGGGCGGCGGTAACGATGAACGTGAACAAACGTTAAATCAACTTTTAGTTGAAATGGACGGTTTCA
This sequence comes from Methylococcaceae bacterium, assembly GCA_947484105.1. Classification (GTDB taxonomy): domain Bacteria; phylum Pseudomonadota; class Gammaproteobacteria; order Methylococcales; family Methylomonadaceae; genus UBA10906. The sequence goes on from CANKON010000119.1 coordinate 3,785, forward strand.
ATGGCAACGAAGGTGTCATTGTCATTGCCGCCACAAACCGTGCAGACGTGTTAGACAAAGCGTTATTGCGTCCAGGACGTTTCGACAGACAAGTCAATGTTGGTTTGCCAGACGTACGCGGACGTGAACAGATTTTAAATGTTCATATCAAAAAAGTTCCTGCTGCCGATGACGTTGTTTTATATGATTTAGCACGCGGTACACCTGGTTTTTCGGGTGCAGATTTGGCAAACATTGTGAACGAAGCGGCATTACTTGCTGCGCGCTCAGACAAAAAAGAAGTCAGCATGAGCGACCTCGAAAAAGCCAAAGACAAAATCCTAATGGGCGCAGAAAAACGCACGATGGTAATGACTGAAGAAGATAAATTCTTGACGGCTTACCACGAAGCGGGACATTGTATTGTGGGTGAATTGTCACCCGAACACGATTCAGTTTATAAAGTAAGCATCATGCCGCGTGGACGGGCATTGGGCATCACGATGTTTTTACCTGATCAGGACCAATACAGCGCAAGCAAACGTAAATTAGAAAGCCAAATCGCCAGCTTATTTGGCGGACGAATTGCTGAATTGATGATTTACGGTGGCGATCGCGTGACAACGGGCGCATCAAATGACATCGAACGTGCTACTGAATTAGCGCGTAATATGGTTACACGCTGGGGCTTTTCAGAAAAATTAGGCACTATGGTTTATGGTGAAGAAGGCGGGCAGCCATTCATGGGTTACGCGGCGAAAGGCAGCAAAGTATCCGAACTTGTCGCACAACAAATCGATGAAGAAATTCGTTCGGTAATTGATGCAAATTACCAACGTGCTGAAACAATTTTGCAAGACAACATCAGCGTGCTGCACAACATGGCGAAAGCGTTAATGAAATGGGAAACCATTGATAAAACACAAATCGATGCAATCATGGCGGGTAAAGAACCGTTGCCACATCCTGAATTTCCGTCACATGAATTAACAAAAGCTAATGGCGCGGATATTGAATCAAAATTAGATGCTGCGGTGCTTGCATAATGATTTTGTATCACAATCCAAATTGCACAAAATCAAGACGTACGTTGGCACTTTTACAAGAAAAAGGCGTTGCAGTTTCGATTATTGAATACTTGAAAACGCCTTTGACTGTTGTGGAACTGGGAACCATCGCGCAAAAACTGGGTTTAGAACCGCGTGAATTCATGCGCCATGGCGAATCGGAATATCAACATGTTGCTGATGAAAGTTTGACACGCCAAGCATTGCTTGAAGCTATTGTGAAATATCCCAATTTGCTAGAACGTCCGATTGCGGTCACGGATACGAAAGCTGCAATCGGTCGCCCTCCCGAAAATGTATTGGCATTACTGTGAAAACGCAGCATTTCTATTGGCTGGCACTTAGCGCATTTTTTGGGCTATTCGGTTTGTTAATGCTTTGGCAAACCGTTTTAGCTCCTTCAACAAAATTTCCCGTCGTAC
>CANKON010000120.1 GCA_947484105.1 Methylococcaceae bacterium
AACGAATGATAATTTGGTCGTCTTCGATTATGAACACACTTTTAGAGCGTGATTCATCAGCACTCCAAAGCAAGCCATTCATGTGAATTTCTACACCAGGGTGAACCACTAAGTCAGCACTGACACTGATGTCATCGTATACTTTTGAATCAATGGATAATTTCAGCGATTCAGCTCTATATTTTTCAGCATCAGTAAGCTGTTTTGATAGCGTTCTTTTTAATTTTGTTAACATCCACTGCTTATTTTCTTTTGGATTATTATGAATATGCTCAATGATTTGATTAACTTTTTCCTGATCAGCCTCATTAGCCGCAATTAGCCTTTTTAATTCGATAATACGCTCACGCATTTGCTGACTCAGTCCCGCTCTGATGTAAGTATAAATGCCTGTTTCAGTGCCTAAAACAGAAGTTTGAATTTTCATACCATACACGCTACCGCCAATAATAGCGGACTTCTGTCGTGTTGTTTTTCCGACTATAACATTTGAATCCGTTGAAAGATGGCTATGTAAAGAATACTGATCAACAACAATATCCCCTTTTGCTTGGATAGTTGCATTTTCAATAAATCCAACGTGAACACTGCTGTTTGATGTTAATTTGGTAACACTGCTGTGACCTTTTTTTTCTTTACCCGAAAGTTTATAACCTTGAACACCGCATTCAACACTAATTTCACCGTTTGCTTGCAGGTTGCTCTCGCCAGTTACACTGCCTTTCACGATTAAATTTCCACCACATTCAATTCGTGCGTTAATCACATTTCCAGAAATATGAACATCGGTAAGTGCATAAACGAGCATTCCGTTCACAACATCCCCCTTAACAATAACAGCACCATCAAAACGAATATTTCCTGTTCTTAAATCCACAGCACTCACACTAAAAACAGGCATCACCATTATGCTGTGAGGCAATATAACAGGTGTACCAGTAGTGGCTGCAATTAACTGATCTTCATTTTCTGGATCAATACAAACGCCTGTTTGCTTGGAAGAAAAAAGTATATTTTTGCCGTTGTAAGGCTTAATTTCATGCCCTGTAACGGTTCGACCGCTAATGCCTGGAACGGGTGGAATACGGCGCATTACAACGCGCCCTTTTTGAACTGTCAAAATATCGCCCAGCTCCCGATAATCCGCAATTCCTCTTCCATCGATGCGAGGTTTATGCGCCTCTTTTTCGGGAATAAGATGCTCAAATCTTGCATCAACACCAGGAATTGGTTTTGTACCTTCTGCAATCACAAAACTAATTGCTTGTTGACGCAGTAAGAGCATCTCAATCTCATCATCGTCAATTAATCCATACACAACACCATTCAGGTTGAGTAAATCTTTAATTTTCTCAAGCGTAATAGGCTCGCCACCAAAATTTGGCGTAAGTGTTGTAACAACGCGCATCCGATCTTCAGTGATATGAATATGACAGCCAGCATCCTTTTTTTCACCAACTACAATCGAAAAAGATTCTCCCGTATCTTTGTAATGTGGAATAAGCTCGAATAAAACATATTCGTTAATGAGCAGATGCCCTAATTCATTAGCCTCTAAAATTTTTTTGATGAGTCGTGGACTTAGGCGTACATCTTCACTACATGGTACAAAATCAATGAATAACTTATTGCTTTCTTGGTCAAATCTGAAACTTAGTCCACTATCATTAAGGTTGTTTTCTTGCATAAAGCACCATAGATCCTGTATTTAAATAAAATTGTAGTAAGTGAGTTTTTCTTAAATATATTTATCCGACATTGTTGATAATAAATCGAAATAGCAAGGCGTGTCAGAATTGAGATAATAATGTTTTGACGGGATTAAACGATTTGCGGTGAATATCCAAAATGCCAAATTGCTCGATTTCTTGGCAATGAAGTTTTGTGCCATAACCTTTGTGTTTTGAAAAAGAAAATTGCGGGTAAATTTTGGCGCATTCATACATTGAAGCATCACGCGCCACTTTCGCTAGAATCGAAGCCGCACTAATTTCTTGAACGGTTTTATCGCCTTGAATAATGGCGCGAGCAGAAATGGATATTTTTGGAATTTGATTGCCGTCGATTAACACTTCATCTGGCTGAATGTGTAAACCTTCAACCGCACGGCGCATTGCTAATAATGTAGCTTGTAGAATGTTGATGTCATCGATTTCTTGAACGCTGGCTTGTGTGATTGACCAACTTAAAGCGTATTTTTTGATTTGTTCGGAGAGAAATTCGCGTTTTTTTTCGCTTAACGCTTTGGAATCGGCTAAACCGACAATAGGAAATTCGGGATTTAAAATGACCGCTGCGGCGAAAACATTGCCTGCTAAACAACCGCGTCCCGCTTCGTCAACGCCTGCAATTAACATTGAATTAACGCAAAATGCCGCGAGTCACATTGCGGAGAAAATTCACCATATTCGACAATTCTTTGCTATCGCCTGCTAAATCTTCCATTTGCTCAATCGCATCTTCAAGACGTAGATTCATTTTGTAAATCATTTTGTAGGCTTTGCGAATCAGACGAATATCTTCAGGTGAAATGCCATTACGTTCCATACCAACTGAGTTGATGCCATGTGGACGAGTGGGACGACCGCCAACCATTACAAATGGCGGAATATCTTGGGTAATCGCGCTGCCCATTGCTGAAAAACTGTATTGCCCAATTTGAGTAAATTGATGCACCAGCGTAAAACCGCCCAAAATCGCATGACTATTCAAACGTACATGACCTGCAAGCGATGCACCATTTGCCATAATCACATGATCACCAATGATACAATCGTGCGCGACGTGGGTATACGCCATGAACAAATTATCGCTTCCGATTTTGGTCAAACTATTGTCTTGTTGTGTACCTCGGTGCATTGAGGTGTATTCGCGAATTACGTTGCGATCGCCAATTTCCAAGCGCGTGATTTCGGCAGCGTACTTTTTGTCTTGGGGATTTTCACCAATTGAACAAAATTGATAAATGTGATTATCTTTGCCAAGCGTGGTGTGACCTTTGATGACAACGTGCGATTCAATAATACTGCCCGAACCGATTTTTACGTCTGCACCAATAATTGAAAACGCGCCAACTTGCACATTTTCAGCAAGTTGTGCGTGTGGGTCGATAATTGCGGTAGGATGAATCAAGATTTTACTCGACAACAGCGGCACAACGAATTTCAGCACTTGCCACAAATTCTCCATCAACGCTGGCGTTACATTCAAAAGCCCACAAGTTACGTTTGCTTTTCACAAAACGCGCTTCAAGCATCAATTGATCACCTGGTACAACAGGGCGTTTAAATTTTGCTTTGTCGATGCCTGTGAGGTAATAAATCATGCCTTTTAATTCTGCACCTGCAGTTTCAGACGCAAGCAACCCAGTCGTTTGCGCCATCGCTTCTAAAATCAAAACGCCTGGCATCACAGGTTTTTGCGGAAAATGCCCTTGAAAAAAAGGCTCGTTATAAGTGACATTTTTCACCCCTAATAACCTAACGCCAGGCTCACATTCGACCACTTTATCCACTAATAAAAACGGGTAACGATGCGGCAAAAAGGCTTGAATTTGGAGAATATCTAACGTTATAGACATGGTTTTAACTTCACTTTTTTAGGTTATAAGAGGTTGCTCGGACAGTTTTGAAGTCTGTCATTATTCAGGCATTGAGGTTAATTTTTGTTGAACTTGTGCGGTTACATCAATTTGTTCACTCGCGTAAATGACACCGTCGGTTAACAATAAATCGAAACCTTGATCTTTCGCGATACCCCGAATAGCTTCAACAATTCGACGTTGTAATTTGCCTAATTCTTCATTGCGACGCACGTTGAAATCTTCACTGAATTCTTGTTGCGTGCGTTTGAAATCGCGTTTTTTGTTTAAAATATCTTTCTCTAAATTTGAACGAGCGGCTTCACCCAAAACTGCAGCGTCTTTGCTTAAACGTTCTTCCATGTTTTGAATATCTTTTTGTTGCGAAACAAGTTGTTTGTCGCGTGGCGAAAATTCTTGTTCTAAACGTTTTTTGGCTTTTTCGGCTTGTGGTGCTTTTTCAAGTACGGCTGGAATGTTCACAAAGCCTACTTTTAAATCAGCATAACTGATGTTTGCCGCAAAAATTAAGCCTAAAAATAACGCGATTTTGGTTTTCATAAAAATGGAATTCTCCGAATGGAATCGTTTGGAATAAAAAAATAATGCTTAAATTATAAAGGATAAGCGTAACAAACTAAAAATTGTTTTAGAAGTTTTGCCCAAAGTTAAATTGGAAAATTTGTTTTTCGTCGCCTGTTGTAATTCCATTCACGGTTTGCAAAGAATTTGAATTCAACGGCATTGCAGCACTGACGGATAGCGCACCAAACGGCGACATCCATTCACCTGAAACCCCCGCTGCATATTTCATATTATCAATGTTCATGCCATCGCTTAACGAACCCGCGTCAAAAAATGTACCTAAACGTACCGACTTTGTTTCTGACATAAATGGAACAGGAAAAAATAATTCCGCATTTGCAATGACTTTTGTTGAACCGCCAATTGAATAATTTTTATACGCGCAAGGATTACTTGTCGATGTTGATGTGCAATTAACGCGACTTTCACGAGGACCTAAGGTGTTATTTTTAAAACCGCGCACCGACCCCGTTCCTCCCGCAAAATAGTTTTCAAAAAACGGTAATTCGCTGGTATCACCATAGCCATCACCGTAAGCAATATCACCGTGTAAACGGAAGGTTAAATCTTTCGCAATCGGGAAATACATTTGATGTTTATAGTTCATTTTGTAGTATTCCAAATCGCTACCTGGAACCGTCGCTAATGCTGAAAAGCGTTGTTGCCAGCCGCTTGTTGGGAAAATCGCACGGTTTAGTGTGTCATGCGTCCAACCCACCGATGGCGCAAAGGTAAAATACGATTGTTGCTCGGCATTATTGTCACCTGTTGCGCCACTTCCACAATCTTTAATCGATTTACACATTAAAAAATTTCTAATTTGGTCTGACGAATAAGCAGTTGTTTTTAGCGTTGTATGTTTCGCATCCAAATCAAAACGAATGCTGTCAAACTCATTGATTGGTAAACCAAAGTTAATACCTGCGTTGATCACGTCCGTGTTGTAATTCGAGATGTTAATCGCGCCAGCGTTGCGGCTGGAATACCCCACGTTATAACCCTGACTTACGCCATCAACGGTGAAATACGGATTTTGAAAGCCAAACTGATAACTGGTTAAATAGTTACTGTTATTA
>CANKON010000121.1 GCA_947484105.1 Methylococcaceae bacterium
ACCACACGCATTACAACCAATCGGCTTAAAAATCGAGATTTCGCCTTCAGGTTGAAAACGGCGTAAACGCATTTCATCAATCACTTCTTGTTGCGGTGAAAACGGTTGTTTGCACGATTTGCAAAGTTGTCGAACCAGCCTTTGTGCCAAAATTCCATTCACTGTTGAAGTCAGCAGATATTCTTCTAAACCCATATCAAGCAAACGTGTCACGCCACCCGCTGCGTCATTTGTGTGCAACGTTGATAAAACCAAATGCCCTGTCAATGCTGATTGCACCGCAATTCGAGCTGTTTCTAAATCACGCATTTCACCAATCATAATCACGTCAGGATCTTGGCGCACAATTGAACGTAATGCCACTGAAAACGTTAATCCAATTTGCGGTTTGGCTTGAATTTGATTGATTCCATCCATTTGATATTCGACGGGATCTTCGACAGTGATAATTTTTCGAGCGGTCGTATTCAGTTGTTTTAACGCTGCATACATTGTGGTCGATTTGCCCGAACCTGTTGGTCCAGTGATAAGAATAATGCCGTGCGGTTGCGCGAGAATATCGAGAAATTGTTGTAATTGCCGCCCCGCAAAACCGAGTGCCTCAAAATCTAAAACGGTGTTTTCTTTGTCGAGCAATCGAATTACCACACTTTCACCGTACATGGTCGGAATTGTCGAAACTCGCAAATCTAATTCTTTGCCCAGCATTTGCACTTTAATTCGACCATCTTGTGGCAAACGTCGTTCGGCAATGTTGAGTTTTGCCATGATTTTAATTCGCGAAATTACTGCAGCCGTTGATTTAACTGGTGGAGCTTCAATGTCTTGCAACAGTCCATCGACCCGCAACCGCACTTTTAAACTTTGTTCAAACGGTTCGATATGAATATCCGACGCTTTTATTTCGATAGCGCGTTGCATAATCGCATTCACCATTTTAATCACGGGGGCTTCGCTGGCTAAATCTTTCAAATGTGCCAAATCTTCTTCGCCTAATTCGTCAAAATTAAAATCGTCAGCAGATTCAGTTTTAGTTTGCCCTTGTTCATATTGCGCGGCAATAGCGGCATCGATTTCAGATAATACGCCGACTTGTGGAACAATTATTTTTTGCGTCGCCAAACGTAGCGCATCCAAAACAAAATTATCTTCAGGGTCAAGCATCGAAACAGTTAGCGAGTTTTCATCCACACTTAAACCAATTAGATGATAATGCTTTAAAAAACGCAGTGGAATTTCGTCTGATAAAATTTTTTCTAAGGGGTATTCTTCGGGCGTAGTTTTAGAAAAATTGCCACTTTCGATAAAGGCAAGTGCAACGTCTAATTCTGAGCAAAGTCCTAATTTAATTAGCATGGAGGGTAGGCTTTCTGCGACAGCGGTTTTCTGCATTCGCTCTACTTTTTTTAAATCAGACGGTGAAAGTTTGCCTTTATTTTGAAGAATGGAGAGGAAGAAGTTTTGCGACACGAGTTGTCACCTTGATAGAAATAAAAAAAGCCTTGTAAAAATACAAGGCTTTCTTTTTATTGGCTCCCCCGGACGGATTCGAACCGCCGACCCAATGATTAACAGTCATTTGCTCTACCGGCTGAGCTACAGGGGAATAAACTTTTTGTGTTTGGTGCGCTTGGAGAGATTCGAACTCCCGACCGATCGGTTCGTAGCCGATTACTCTATCCAGCTGAGCTACAAGCGCGTTGTTAAGCTGCTATTATTATTTTTAATCGAATTCTTGTCAAACGTTAATTTCAAATTTTCAACTTGTTACGATGCCTACAGAACACAAATAAAAATAAAATCAAACAATTATGAACTAATTACTCAATCACTTTGGGTACTAAATACAAGCCATCTTCGGTTTGCGGTGCGATAGCTTGAAAATAATCACGCTGATTAATTTCTGTGACAATATCTGCTCGCAATCTTTGCACTTGATCCATCGGATGCGCCATCGGCTTAATGTTTACAGTGTTTAATTCGCTCATTTGTGTCATTAACGTTAAAATGCCATTCAAGTCGTCCGCATACATGTCTACATTTTGATCTTCAATTCCCAATCGCGCCAAATGGGCAATTTTTTTAACTTCCACTGCTGATAACATCTGATGTAACTCCACTGAAAAAATTTTGGTTTTTGTATTATCATATTAACAGACTTTAATGCTCGCTCAATCACGCGCTTGATTACTAAAGTAACTCACAATAACGCCCACACAGGATACAGCTAGAAATGTTCAAGAGAATTCGCGGTCTTTTTTCAAACGATTTGTCCATTGATTTAGGCACTGCAAATACCCTAATTTACATCCCTGGACAGGGAATTGTACTTAATGAACCTTCAGTTGTGGCAATTAAAGAAGATAAAATTCGAGGCGTAAAAACAATTGCTGCCGTCGGCATTGAAGCCAAACAAATGTTAGGACGTACGCCTGGAAATATCACGGCGATTCGTCCATTAAAAGATGGTGTTATCGCCGATTTTGCCGTGACCGAAAGAATGCTTCGTTTTTTCATTGAAAAAGTTCACAAAAGTAAATTTTTACGTCCAAGCCCACGCATTTTAATTTGTGTGCCTTGCGGTTCGACACAAGTTGAACGTCGTGCTATTCGTGAATCGGCTGCAATGGCGGGCGCACGCGAAGTGTATTTAATCGAAGAACCAATGTCAGCGGCAATGGGCGCAGGTTTGCCAGTTGATGAAGCGTGTGGTTCGATGGTTTTAGACATCGGCGGTGGAACCTCTGAAGTCGCGATTATTTCAATTAACGGCATTGTGTACTCAAACTCGGTACGAATCGGGGGGGACCGTTTCGATGAAGCAATTGTCAATTATGTCAAACGTAATTACGGTACGCTCATCGGTGAAACTACGGCTGAAAACATTAAAAAACAAATTGGCACCGCCTACCCTGGCAGTACGATGCAAGAAATGGAAGTCACAGGACGCAATTTAGCAGAAGGTGTGCCACGCAGTTTCACGCTCAACAGCAATGAAATTTTAGAAGCTCTGCAAGAACCCCTTTCTGGCATTGTCGGTGCAGTCAGATTAGCACTCGAACAAACACCACCCGAATTAGGTTCAGATGTTGCGAATCGCGGGATTTATTTGACAGGGGGCGGCGCATTACTCAAAGATTTAGACCGCTTAATTGCTGAAGAAACAGGCTTACCTGTTCACATTGCGGACGATCCACTAACCTGTGTCGCACGCGGCGGCGGCATGATTTTGGAAATGCTCGACAAAAAAGGCGTTTCGACGTTTTCATTAGAATAAATGTCAAATCAAAAGGTTTAAGGTCAAAGGTGCAACACGCTTTTTTTACTTTGAACCACTTACCCTGAATCTTTCATCTTAAACAGGCTTTCGTTATTAAACTCTTATTTGCAACTGGCTCATCGATTAACGTGCGTTTGTTGATTGCAATTATTGCAGCAGTCGCTTTGTTGATTACCGAATACCGAAGTGAACGCTTAATGCCTGTTCGCGCTACGTTATCGATGCTCACTGACCCACTGAAATACCTCGTCGATTTGCCCATCAGTTTGTTTGAAAATGTTTCGACAATATTGACCAGTTACAATACGCTCAAAACTGAAAATACCGAATTGCGCCAAGAAAAGCTCATCAATAAAACACAATTACTCAAATTTGAAGCCCTCGAAAAAGAAAATATCCGTCTTCGTGCGTTACTGGAAAATTCATTCAAACTCGGTGAACAGGTTCTAATTGCTGAATTGTTGTCAATCAATCTCGCACCGTATGAACATATTATGGTGGTGAATAAAGGCACTCGTTTTGGCGTTCATCAGCAACAACCTGTTTTAGATTCTAATGGCGTGGTTGGGCAAGTTTTTCGGGCATTACCTTTTACGTCTGAAATTATGTTAATTACTGACCCCAATCATGCAATTCCCGTGCAGGTAAATCGAAATGGTTTGCTGACAATTGCAGTGGGAAGCGGCATTTCAAACCAACTTAATCTGCCCTATTTGCCTAATAATGCTGATATTCAAGCAGGGGATTTACTGATTACGTCAGGATTGGGAGGCACATTTCCAGCGGGTTATCCTGTCGCAGTGGTCGATGATTTTCCACAAACCTCGAATAAATCGATTACCCACATTACAGCCACGCCCAAAGCAATGCTGGACCGCAATCGTGAATTATTGATTGTGTGGACAAATAACACGCCGATTCCATTGACCACACCAATTATTAAAACGCCTGCGTCGCATGAATAACGAACACAATTGCGTCCGAATTTTCGTATCGCTCATCATTGCAATGTGTTTACGCATTGCGCCATTACCCGAAAATTTGGCTTTATTAAATCCTGATTGGGTTTTATTGGTGTTGATTTATTGGAGTTTAGCAATTCCTGAACGTGTCGGGATTGGTCACGCTTGGTTTTTTGGAATTTTGACCGACGTGTTAATGGGGCGATTATTTGGACAATACGCGCTGTCGTATTCGTTGATTATTTATTTAGTGCTGATTTGGCATCGACAATTGCGCCAATTTCCACTTACGCAACAAAGCGCGTTTGTGTTTGGTTGTTTATTGATTTCGCAATTGCTACTTTTTTGGTTTGAAAATCTCAAAGCACCTGCCCAGTTACATGGCACATTTTGGTTGCCCGTTCTAAGCGGGACTGCAAGTTGGTTTATTGTTTATCACGTTATGCGGTTCGTTCGGCGTTTTTAACGCCTTTCAATTTAACGTTTGGTGACTTCAATCAACGCCTGCCACGCAACGTCAAACATCAACGTTAATTCGTCAGATGTAATCACATACGGCGGCATAAAATACATCACATTTCCTAGCGGTCTTAACAAAACGCCTTTCGATAACGCATAACGATGAATTTGCAATCCTCGTCGTTCTTGCCACGGATAAGGTTCACGAGTCAGTTTATTTTTGACCAATTCAATGGCGAGAATCATGCCCGTTTGGCGCACCTCGGCAACATTTGGATGCGCCAAAAAGCGTTGTGATAATGCCTTCATTTTTGCAACTAAAACTTGATTTTCGCCCAACACATTTTGGGTTTCGAAAATGTTCAACGTTGCCAATGCCGCACGACACGCCAACGCATTTCCTGTGTAACTGTGTGAATGCAAAAAAGCGGTTAATTTTGCATAATCATCGTAAAACGCGCTGTAAATTTCATTAGTCGTTAAAACCGCCGA
>CANKON010000122.1 GCA_947484105.1 Methylococcaceae bacterium
GACTTCAGGATTATTTTGACGATTGCCCTGTCCGTTCGCTGACGCATCAGCCGCCATTTGTGCAGCTTGTTGTTGCGAGCGGTTTGAATCAGTATTTGTATTTGAAGACGATTGTTGCGATACATTCACGTCTGCTAACGTCACATTTTGTGAATTCAACATTTCACGCAATTTTGGAATCGAGGCTTCTAACGCATTGCGAACGTCGCTATTTTGGGCGGTAAATGCAATTGTGGCTTGATCTTGATTCATATCAATTCGCACGGTGATCGGTCCCATATTTTGGGGATTCATCTTAATTTCTGCGCTCGAAACACCTTGGTTGTTCATCCACACAATCCGACTACCTAATTCTTGATTCCAATCAGGATGAGAAAGTGGTCTTGTCATGGCGGGAACGTCAATTTTCGTATCTTGTACCAATTTATTTACGGCTGCTGAAATGTTTTGTGGCGCAGATTTATCGCTGACTGGTGTTGACGCGCTAAATGGGTCAGCTTTCTCAGCGGATAACACAGATGCAAACGATTTTGAATCTGCCACGCTTTGTCTGTTGTCGGCAGGATTTAAAAGTCCATTAGTTTGTAGCGCGGGATTCGATGGTGTGTTGTTATTACCATTATTGCTATTAGCCGCGTCACCATTAGTATTGCGATTTGCAATTGCATCCATCAGCAAATTTTTCGCAGATGTCAAAGTAGGTTTTTCATCAGATGTGACAGCTTTATTTTCAGTTTCAAACGTGGCTGTTTGTGTTTCGGTATCAATAGGCACAGCTTGTGCCGCTGCTAGAGGAGCGATAATTTCTGATGGAACTTGTTGAGCCGCGACAGTAGAAATTTCTTGTTGTTCCGTTTTTTTAGTTTGAGTTTCAAATTCAGAACCAACAAATGCCGTCGAATCCATTACAGTCACGTTAGTATCGTCATTTTGTGTGGCGGATAAAAAAGCAGTTTCAGCAGGTAATGAAATCATTTCGGTTTCGCTAGAATCTATTTTTACCGTGGTTGCTGGTGTTTCTTTTTTAGGAATATTTATCGTTGGCGTTATTGGTAGTGCTGTTTGTGTGGGTACTTGCACTGCTGCTTGTGTTGTAGGTACTTGCACTGCTGCTTGTGTTGTAGGTACTTGCACTGCTGCTTGTGTGGGGGCAATAGATGTTTGGACTTGTACCGTGTTTACGGCTTGAATTTCAGAAACAGGCGTTTGAATTTGTGTAACTTGTTGTCTCAAAACTGCCGATGGTGTTGTATTCCCTTTCGTATTTGTCACAGCTTGTTGCAAGACTGATTGAATACTTTGTTGTGTCCGAACAGAATTTGCAGTTGGTAATTGAACAGTTTGACCCGATGGCAAGGTATCGCCCAATTTTGAACCAGGCGCAATAAATTTAAGTGTATCAGTCACATTCGATAAAATTGCGGTGTCGGAATCGCTCATTGTTGCGCTAGGCATTGGCGATGTAGTAGTAGGTGGTGTCACCGTTTGACCAAATTTGGTATTTGGAACAGAAGGTTGTGGCAATGTCGGAGCAGCCGCTGTTTGTGCTGAAGGGGTTACAACTTTTGATGCAGCTTTAACGCCTGTAAGTATTGCGGACATTGGCGTTGTCAAAGACACAGCAGCTAATAAATCTATTTGATTGCTTAACGCGCTTGAAAAACCGTCTGGTTGCAATGTTGGCGTTGTTTCTGTTCCAGTTTGAGCTGCAAAAGTAGCCATAACACCGTTATTAGCAGGTGTAGAAGTTGTTGTAGCACCGTTGTTAATAACGGCAGCAGATGTAGAAGTTGTCGCTAAAGAAGGTGTTACAGTATTCATTTTCTAACCTTATTCTGTTTTATTTAATAAGCGGCGTAGCCAGTTAATTTTTTACGACCCAATCGTGAAGCGTGTTCGTCTTGCTCGGATTGTTCGCGCTTGTCTTCTTGTTTTTGTTCAACTTTCATTGCCGATTCACGGACTTTTTGAATGGATTGCGTGCTACGGTGCGTAAATTCCCACATTTTTCGTTTTTGCAGCACGTCTTGTTCCATGCTTTTTAAAATACGTTCCTGCCCCGCAATCGCCACGTCTAATTTATCGATAAACGACCGAAATTCAATTAACCGAGAAACTTGCACGCCTTCACGCGCAAAGGCATTACATTTATCAACGTAATCACTACGATAAACCGTCAATCCATCAACTTGACCTTTCATTTGAGTATGTTGCCGTTGCGATTGACCTAGCGTTTCCAAGGCTTTTTGCTCTTGATTCGCTTTAATATCGACAATGACTTCCAATCGCTTCGATCTTTTCATGACAAACTCGTTCTAACGTAAATTTAATAACAATTCGAGTTGGTGCAAACTTTGAGCAATGCTGACCGACTCGTCCATATCTTGTTGTAAAAATTCGACAATGGTAGGATTTTTTTCAATCGCTTTATCAATGCGTGGATCAGATCCTGGTTGATATGCCCCGACGCTGATTAAATCTCTGTTTTGTTGATAGAGTGAATATAAACGGCGTAAATCCCGCGCTAATTTTAAGTGATTTGCATCAGCAATATCAGGCATAACACGACTGACGGATGCTTCAATATCAATCGCAGGAAAATGTCCTGATTCCGCTAATGCCCGTGATAACACAATATGTCCGTCTAAAACGCCTCGCGCGGCATCAGCAATCGGATCGTTGTTATCATCGCCTTCTGCTAAAACCGTATAAAACGCGGTAATTGATCCGCCGCCTTCATCTGCGTTCCCTGCCCTTTCAACTAATTGCGGTAATTTTGCAAATACCGACGGTGGATAACCTTTCGTAGCGGGCGGCTCGTCAATAGCTAACGCAATTTCACGATGCGCTTGTGCAAAACGAGTTAAAGAATCCATCAATAACAAAACGTCTTTGCCTTGGTCGCGGAAATATTCAGCAACACTCGTCGCTAATAACGCGCCATGAACACGCATTAACGGCGGGCAATCTGCAGGACTGGCAATAATAACCGCTCGTTTCAAGCCTTCTTCACCGAGAATTTTCAACACAAACTCATTTACTTCTCGACCACGTTCACCCACTAATCCTACAACGACCACATCGGCGTTAGTAAATTTCGTCATCATGCCGAGCAAAATACTTTTACCAACGCCCGTTCCCGCAAATAAACCCATTCGCTGACCGCGTCCGACGGCTAAAATCGAATTGATTGCTCGAACGCCAACATCCAAAGGTTCACGAATCGGTTTGCGCGATAACGGGTTAATTGGCGTGCCAGTTAATGAAACTTGTGCGGTAGTTTTTAACGCGCCTTTATTATCTAAAGGATTTCCCGCACCGTCCAACACACGCCCCAATAATCCAAAACCTACTTTTGCCAAACTGTTTTTTCCCATCGGAATCACACGGCAATCGGGTTCTAAACCTTGAACTTCTGCGGTCGGCATCAAAAAGACTTTTGAACCTGAAAAACCAACCACTTCAGCTTCAATCATGCGTCCATTTTTAGTTTCAATTTCGCAACGCGAACCAATCGCCGCGCGACAACCAATCGCTTCTAGTGTCAAACCCACCATTCGTGACAATTTGCCTTCGACAATTAAGTCGTGTGGTGTATCGGCACGTTCGGTGTAAGGCTTTAATCTTTCTAACCAAACGGAGGAGCGATTTGCTGTTGGAATCATTCAGGAAGTCCCGATTTTTGAGCAAGTGTGGGTGAAATTTCTGGCTTAAAATCTTCACCAAACATAGATTCTAAAACCGCATTTAAACGATTTTCAACCGTTGCATCGACGTGTGAAATTTCAGTTTCCACTTTACAGCCACCGCGTGTAATCGTTGCGTCTTCTATAATCGTCCACGCAGATGGCGATTCGCCCAAACCCAAATTAAAACTGACTAAATCCGCATCTTCTGGATTTAAATATAATTTTACGTTTTGCGACGCAATCGGCAACGCGGAAACCGCCGCTTTTACAGCAGCGGTCACTTGCCCCGAATCCAATTCGATTTCACGATGTAAAATTTGTTTTGCAATTTTGACTGCCAAATCTGCCAAAGCGTTTTCCACACTTTCATCGAGATGTTTAAACGGTGTTGAAAATGATTCGAGCAGACTCACGAGTTGCGTGGTTCGCACTTCGATGAGATGCACATTTTCGTCGTAGCCTTTTTTTGAACCTTCAACAAAACCTGCTTGATAGCCTTCTTGTTTACCAAGCGCAAACCCTTCGATGTGCGCTTGTTGTTGAATGGCTTCGATTTCTTCAACCGTTAATGTGGGGGCAGGCGGTTCTTCTTCGATAAAAACTTCGGGTTCAATAATTTCTTGCGGTCTGTCTTCTTCGTCAAAATAAGGTGTTGCCCACAGACGCAATGAATCTAATTCAGCTGCCGAAAAACGGGGACGATTAGACGAAGTCATCTGTGTTAGCTCCTAAGCTAATTTCACCTGATTCAGCCAAACGTTTTGCCACGCCCAAAATATCTTTTTGAGCTTGTTCAACGTCACTGAGTTTGGCAGGGGGCGAAGCATCTAAATCGTCGCGTAACATTTCTGCAGCACGTTTTGACATATTGGAGAAGATTTTTTCTTTGAGTGTGTCATCAACACCACGCAACGCCAAAAGCAAGTTGCCCGTAGCGACTTCGCGTAAAATAGTTTGCATTCCGCGATCGTCAACATTGATAAGATCATCGAAGGTGAACATTTTTTCTTGAATTTCTTGTGCTAATTCAGCGCGTTGTTCGGTGATTTCATTCATCACCATTTCAGTTGCGCCCGTTTCCATATAGTTCAAAATACTAGCTGCGGTATCAATACCACCCAACGTGGTTGATTTCACGTTATCAGACCCTGTTAATTGTTTTTCCATAATCTGATCCAACTCGCGTAACGCTTGTGGTTGAATACCTTGCATGGTTGCGACGCGCATCAACAAATCTGGGCGAACGGTTGGATTGAAATACATCATCACTTCCGCCGCTTGCTCAGGATCCATCAATGACAATAAAGTAGCGATAATTTGCGGATGTTCAGCACGAATCATATCGGCAATAGAGCGTGAATCGAGCCATTTAAGTTGCTCGATGCCTTTAGAACTACCGCCTTGGAAAATTCGTTCTAAAATGCCATTTGCCTTTTCTGCGCCTAAGGCATTAACCAATACAGTACGAATATAATCATCAGAATTCATCC
>CANKON010000123.1 GCA_947484105.1 Methylococcaceae bacterium
ACCATTCTTTTTTCAAGCTGCAGCACTTTTGTAACCACTTTTACGTTTCCTGCGAATTGCAAAAGATGCTCTGATAGCTTTCAATTATAATTTCAAAAATCCAAATTCAAATTTCTCACAAGTGTTGAACTCGTTCATTTTTTCATGATTGCTGTTGATGGATTAAGTTTGATAAAAACACACATTATGTTTCAATAATCAAGCTACTTTCCGTTAAATGCTAATAACACTATGAAATAGCCACCATTAAAATGAAATTAAAAATACTCGCAATCTGCACCATACTTTTATTCGCGTGCGATTCAAAATTGAATAATCCCTATTCTGATGACGCTACGACACAATCGATTTTATATGAATCCTTCAGCGAACGCCCCAAACATTTAGATCCCGTCGCAGCATATAGTTCAAACGAATTCGCAATTATTGGGCAAGTTTATGAACCTCCATTACAATACCATTATCTAAAACGCCCTTATGAACTCACGCCGTTATCCGCTGAGAAAATGCCAACGGTATGTTATTTTAATGAAAAAGGCGACGTTTTAACTAATCCAAAAGATAACGAAATTGCGTTCACCGATTACATTATCGACATCAAACAAAACGTAAATTTTCAACCACATCCTGCATTTGCAAAGGATTTTTCAGCGAATTACGTTTATCACGCGCTTTCAAACGAACAAATTTCAGCCGTTAATAAAATTAGCGATTTTCAAAAAACAGGCACACGCGAATTAACCGCAGACGATTACGTTTATCAAATCAAACGGTTAGCAAATCCAAAATTGCAATCGCCGATTGCAGAAATGATGAAAAATTACATCGTGAATTTTGAGAAATTCAACGAGGCTGATTTTGGCGCACAAGTTATCAACCGTTATCAATATAAAATTCGGATTCACGGTAAATCCCCGCAATTTATTTTTTGGTTAGCGATGCCATTTTTCGCGCCGATGCCTTGGGAAGCTGATGCGTTTTATGGTCAAACAGGTTTGCGTGAAAAAAATATCACGCTTGATTGGTTTCCGATTGGTACGGGTGCGTATTTTTTAGCTGAAAATAATCCAAATCGACGAATGATTTTGCTCAAGAATCCCAATTTTCATGTTGAAAAATACCCTTCTGAAGGTGAAATTGACGATGCCAAAAATGGTTTATTAAAGGATTCAGGAAAAGCGTTGCCTTTTATTGATAAAGTCGTTTTCATGCTTGAAAAAGAAACGATTCCGTATTGGACAAAATTTCTGCAAGGTTATTACGATTTATCTGGAATTTCGTCGGACAGTTTTGACCAAGCTGTACAATTTACAGGAAGTGGCGGCGTTGCGTTGACACCTTCAATGCTCGAAAAAGGTATTCAGTTACAAACTTCTGTGACACTTTCAGATTATTATTTAGCGTTTAATATGCTCGATTCAACCGTTGGCGGTTCAAGCGAATCAGCGCGAAAATTACGGCAAGCCCTTTCAATTGCGATTGATTATGAAGAATATATTTCGATTTTCATGAATGGGCGTGGTGTTCCTGCACAAGGAATTTTGCCAGAGGGCATTTATGGTTATACGGAAGGTGAAGCGGGTGTAAATTCAGAAGTTTATGATTGGGAAGGCAAACCAAAACGTAAAGCTATCGCCGTCGCACAAAAACTACTCGCCGAAGCTGGATATGAAAACGGCATTGACCCCAAGACAAAAGAACCGTTAATTTTGTATTTTGATACCACATCAACCAGCACTGACGACCGACCACGCATGAATTGGTATCGTAAACAATTTGAAAAATTAGGTATAAAATTAATCGTCCGTGCGACCGATTACAACCGTTTTCAAGAAAAACTCCGCACTGGAAACGCCCAAATTTTCTTTTTTGGTTGGAATGCGGATTATCCAGACCCCGAAAATTTTTTCTTTTTGCTTTACGGCGCACATTCCAAAGTGAAATTCAGCGGCGAAAATTCCAGCAATTATGAAAATGCAGAATTTGACCATTTATTTGAACAAATGAGAAGCATGGATAATTCATCAGAACGCTACAAAATTATTCAAAAAATGCAGCATATTTTGCAACATGATGCCCCGTGGATATTCGGTTTTCATCCCAAAAATTTCGCGCTTTATCATCAATGGTTTCATAATTTAAAACCGAATTTGATGGCGAATAACAATTTAAAATACTTGCGTTTAGATACTAAAAAGCGTGAGGAACTACGCGAAAAATGGAATCGTCCGTTTCACTAATTAACAGAGAAGTCATTATGAAAAAAATTGCAGTTTGTTTTATTTCAACTTGTTTAGTTTCAACGTCAGTTTTCGCAGAAAAAACAACTTTAAAAATTGCTGTTCAAACGTCGGGGACGTTAGATTGGGAATTGTCTGTTTTGCCTGAATCACCTAATTTTAAAATTGAAACTCAACCTGTTGCAACGTCAGAAGCGGCAAAAATAGCGTTGCAATCTGGCGCAGTTAACATAATTGTGTCGGATTTTTTGTTTGTGTCGCAAAGTCGAAATACAGGCACAGATTTTACGTTTTATCCGTATTCAAATACGTCTGGTGCGTTGGTGGTTGCGGCAAATAGTCCGATTCAAAATGTAAAAGATTTAGTCGGTAAACGTGTTGGCATTGCGGGCGGTGAATTGGATAAAAACTGGTTACTTTTACAAGCTGTCGGCAAAAAAGAAAATCTCGATTTGAATAAATCCATCGAAAAAACCTTTGGTGCGCCGCCTTTGATTAACGAACAACTTAAAAATAAACGTGTTGATGCTATTTTGACGCATTGGCATTTTGCCGCGCAGTTAGAATTACAAGGTTATAAACAACTTCTCGACGGCAAAGGTTTACAACAAAATTTAGGGATTTCTGACAATGTGCCTACGCTCGGTTATGTTTTCAAAGAATCGTGGGCAAATTCGCATAAAACCGAATTAAAGGCATTTTTTGCCGCAACTTCGGAAGCGAAAAATCGTTTGTGTGATGACGTTGAATTATGGAAAAAAGCAACATTAAAAATGGACAATGCGTCCGCTATTTTGCGTCAACGTTATTGTGACGGACGTGTAAATTCTTGGAATGCTGAAAATCAAAAAGCCGCGCAAAAACTTTACAGTGTTTTATTTAGTTTGAATCCAAGAGTCGGAAATTCTGAAAATTTAGCGACTGGCACATTCTGGGCTGTTGAATAAAAGTGTTTTCAAAATTTTTACCAACGATTTCAATTTTTGCTTTTTTAATTTTGTGGCAAAGTTTGGCGATATTTTTACACAGTAATTTATTGCCTTCACCTGAAAATGTGGCGCGTATTTTTTGGCAACATTGCGAATCAGGCGAATTACCACATCATTTAAGTGTAACGCTTTGGCGTTTGGTAGTTAGTTTCGTGATTTCAATGTTTTTAGGGTGCACGATTGGTATTGCGTTAGGTTTAAATAAAAAATTGAACGCCTTTTTTGATAATTGGTTAGTGATTTTCTTGAATGTTCCTGCATTAGTCACGGTGATTCTTTGTTACGTTTGGTTTGGTTTGACGGAATCAGCGGCGATTTTGGCAGTTGTTTTAAATAAAGTACCGAATGTAATTGTGACGTTACGCGAAGGCACGCGAGCATTAGATAAAGAATTATTGAATATGGCTAAATCTTACCGTTTCAGTCGAGTTAAAACATTACTTCACGTTATTTTGCCGCAACTACACCCATTTTTAATGAGTGCAACCCGTTCAGGTTTGGCTTTGATTTGGAAAATTATTTTATTGGTGGAATTGCTTGGGCGTAGCGATGGCATGGGTTATCAATTGCATTTATTTTTTCAATGGTTTGATATTGCCAGCATTTTAGCTTACACAGTCGCATTTATTGGCGTGATTCAAATTTTAGAATTTATCGTTTTAAAACCGCTCGATAATTTAGCATTACGGTGGCGATAACATGACGACCGTTCACATTCAAATTCACGAAAAAAAACATTTCGGTGCAGAAAACTCTACGATTCAAAATTTCAATTTGACCTTAAATGCAGGTGAATTTGTGTGTTTGGTTGGCCAATCAGGTTGTGGAAAAACCACATTGTTAAACAGCATCGCAGGTTTAGATTCGCACTTTTCAGGCAACATTCAAATCGGTAATAAAACGCAAAATCCAAAAATTGGTTTTGTGTTTCAGCGTCCGTGTTTATTGCCTTGGCGAACGGTACGAGAAAATATCGAATTGGTTTTTGAAAATCAAAACGCCATTCCAAAAAAACAAATTGATGAATTGTTAAATTTGATGCAACTCACAAATTACGCAAATGCTTACCCAAAACAATTATCAGAAGGAATGAAACGGCGCGTTTCGATTATTCGCGCGTTTGCAATCAATCCCGATTTACTTTTGATGGACGAGCCGTTTGTGTCGCTTGATGCACCGATGGCAAGAGAAGTGCGCGAATTATTGCAACAACTTTGGCAAAATCGTCCACATACCGTTTTGTTTGTGACGCACGATTTGCGCGAAGCGATTGCCTTGGCGGATAAATTGGTTTTTTTGACCAGTTGCCCGATGCGTGTTTTAAAAGAAATCGACGTTTCGATTCCGCGTGAAAAACGCGATGCTCAAAACGTTGAAAAATTTCGAGAGCAATTGATTCAAAATTATTCAGAATTACGCTTGCTGTTTTGAATGATTGTGTTTTTGAAAATTCACGGAATAAGGTACAATTACACGTTCAATTTAGGCGGTAATGATGCCGCCGAACCTTTTTACTCACTTAAATAATTTGGAATTTTAAATGCCATCAGTAAAACTTAAAGAAAACGAACCATTCGACATCGCTATTCGTAGATTCAAACGTGCTTGTGAAAAAGCAGGTGTTTTGGCTGAAGTGCGTCGTCGTGAAGCGTATGAAAAACCCACAACAGAACGTAAACGTAAAGGCGCAGCAGCGGTTAAACGTCATTTGAAAAAATTGGCGCGTGAACGTTATGCGTTGAAAAACTTACGTCGCGGTCGTCCTGCGCTTTAATTCATGAGCGAATTATTAGCACACATTAAAAACGAAATGAAAGTCGCCATGAAAGGTGGCGATAAGCCGCGTCTTGGTGTCATTCGTTTGATTCTTGCCGCTGTAAAACAAATCGAAGTTGA
>CANKON010000124.1 GCA_947484105.1 Methylococcaceae bacterium
TGTCTTGATGTTTGGCTTTATCGATTTCTGCGCCCAAAATTTGTTGCGCTGCCGCTAACGCCAACGTTGAAATTTCTTTACGCAAGCCGTCTTTAGCTTGTTGTCTCTCTTGTTCAATTTGTGATTTTGCAGAAACAATCAAACGTTCACCTTCTTGTTTTGCGGTGTGTTTTGATTCTTCGACAATTTCGTTAGCACGTTTTTGAGCAAGATTCACAATTTCAGAAGACTGTTCTTTGGCTTCTTTAAGAACCTGTTTCGCTTTTTTCTCAGCCAAAACAATGGATTCCTGACCTTTTTCAGCCGCTGCCAAACCGTCAGCAATCTTCTTTTTACGTTCTTCTAAAGAGTCAAATAACGGTGGCCAAATGTACTTCATGGTGAACCACACCAGAAGTGCAAAGGTAATCATTTGCCCGATCAGAGTAGCATTGATACTCACGATGCGTTCCTCTTGTTGCGATTAAAATAAAACAGCGACTTAACCAGCTGCCTGTTGCACTGCTGATAAGAATGGATTTGCGAAGGTGAAGAATAAAGCCAAACCAACGCCAATCATTGTTACCGCGTCCAATAAGCCCGCAACAACGAACATTTTTACTTGTAACATAGGAACCATTTCAGGTTGACGCGCTGCGCCTTCCAAAAATTTGCCGCCCAATAATCCGAAACCGATAGCAGTTCCTAACGCACCTAAACCTAAAATTAAACCTACTGCAATTGCAGTTAAACCCTGCACATCAGCAATCAATTTTGCGAGTTCCATAATACCTCCAACGTATTGTTAAATAAAAAAGTGAAAATTTAAAATCTTAGTGATCTTCGTGCGCCATACTTAAGTACACAATCGTGAGTACCATAAAAATGAATGCTTGAAGGGTAATAATAAGAATGTGGAAAATCGCCCAAGGGAAACTCAACAAAGGTTGAATGTACCAAGGCAACAAAGCAATCAAAATGAAAATCAACTCACCCGCATACAAGTTACCGAATAACCGTAATGCTAATGAAATAGGTTTAGCTATTTCTTCAACCAACTTTAAAAGTAAGTTAAACGGTGTCAACCACGGACCGAAAGGTTGAAACATCAACTCTTTTGCAAAACCGATTGGACCTTTGATTTTGATACTGTAAAAAATAATTAAGCAGAAAACTGAAATAGACATGGCAAATGTTGCATTCAAATCGGTACTTGGTACAGCTCGCAAATACTCAATGCCCATCAAACCTGCGATACCAGGCAAAATATCAACAGGGAACATATCCATAAAGTTCCATAAGAACACCCAGCAAAAAATAGTCAATGCCAACGGCGCAATCAATTTACTGTGACCATGAAAACTGTCTTTTACTTGCTGATCGACGAACTCAATAATCATTTCAGCGAAATTTTGTGCTAATCCAGGGATACCAACAGTTGCTTTTTCTGCAGCATTTTTGAAGAACCAAATGAATACACCACCTAGCAATACAGAGAAAAATAAAGTATCAAGATGCAAACTCCAAAAACCTTCACCAACACGCAGTGCTGTTAAATGGTGAATAATGTAGCCAGTTGCGCCTTCGGCTGCGTGTGCTTCGGTAGCCATCGTTCCTCTCTTCTAAATCTTAAAATTTAACGCATCAATAATGCGAACCAAAATACTGATAACGTGCTCATATAACAGGTTAAAAGCGGTAATAACTTTATATTTGGAATTCTAAACACCAGCAAAAAAAGCAACGCTGTCAAAAACAATTTGGTTGTTTCATTACGGTAAAAAGAATTGATGAATTTTTTTGTTTCTAATTGGGAAATTTTTCGCAGCTGCCAACCAAAATAAAGATTCGGTAACAAAGCAATTAGCCCACCCAAAAACGAAAAAAAGCTTGAGTTCAAATCCATCGTCAGCATAAAAATCACGCTAACAAAAAAAATAACTAAAATTTGATATTTCAAAATTTTAGTTACTATCGACGCAAAAGCGTTTGAACTGTTGTTAAACATAGGCGCGAATTATAAAGGTGCAGCTGAGTTTAATCAAGGTAGATTCTAATAAATTCATTTTTACTGCGGTAGCTTGCTCAAAATACCTTCCAACTCGTCCAAATTTGAATAATGAATAATGAGTTTTCCTTTGCCTTTTTCGTTACTTTCAACTTGCACTTTCGCACCAAATTTTTCGCTCAAATCATTTTGCAACGACAACACATCTGCATCGAAAACGAAATTTTTCGGCTCAATTTTTGGTGATGGATTTTGAATATCTTTCACCAGTTTTTCCGTCAAACGCACCGACAAACCTTGATTAGTAATTTTTCTCGCCGTTTCAATTTGTTGTTCAGCTGTCAATGACAACAACGCGCGAGCATGTCCCATTTCAAGTTGTTTATGGATGAGCATTTTTTTAACTTCTGGCGCAAGTTCAAGTAAACGTAATAAATTCGTCACAGTCGCCCGCGATTTTCCCACAGCGTCAGCGATTTGTTGATGCGTCATTTCAAATTCCGTCAACAGACGTTGCAAAGCCTCAGCTTCTTCCAAAACATTTAAATCTTCACGTTGAATATTCTCAATCAACGCAATTGCCATTGCGGTACGATCATCCATTTCTTTGACAATCACAGGCACATCTTGCAACCCTGCAAGTTGTGCAGCTCGCCAACGTCGTTCACCTGCCACAATTTCATATTGCTGCGACGAAATATGGCGCACCACAATCGGCTGCACAATGCCTTGCATTGCAATCGAATTCGCTAACTCCTGCAATTTTTCAGGATTCATATCTTTGCGCGGTTGATATTTTCCACGTTGTAATAATTCGATGGGTAAAGTTTGCAGCATCGAGATATTTTCAGATCTCGCTGTAACAGGTACGTCACCTAAAAGTGCGTCTAAACCACGACCTAAGCCACGTTTTTTCATATTCATAATGTTTGATTTTGTAAAATATCAAGTTGCAAAACTAATTGCTCGAATGTGTTGAGTAGTGTTTTTAATTGCTGTGCTTCTTGCAAAAGTTGAACGCGTTCTTGTTGAAGGTACTGGTAAGATTCGGACGACAGACCCAACTCATTCGGTACATCAACCAGCAACGCTTCTAAACCGCGACCTAAACGCTTAGTTGCCATTTTCTGCGTTTGCCAAAATTTCTTTTGCTAATGCCATGTAAGTCACTGCGCCTTTTGAGCCTTTGTCATAATTTAAAACTGGCAAACCATGACTGGGGGCTTCAGCAACACGGATATTTCGCGGAATACACGATTTGAAAACTTTGTTGCCAAAATGCCGAATTAACTCTTCAGAGACATCTTTTGTTAAACGATTTCGATCATCAAACATTGTCCGTAAAACACCTTCTAAATGTAGCCCAGAATTCACTGTACTTTGAATGTTTTTGAGCGTGCTCATTAACGCCGAAATTCCTTCCAGCGCGTAGTATTCGCATTGCATTGGAATCAGCAAACTATTGGCTGCCACCATCGCGTTCAACGTCAACATATTCAATGATGGTGGGCAATCAATAATGATGTAATCGTAATCACTTTTAATCGCTTCCAAAGCATGTGACAAGCGTAATTCTTTGCGTTCAGCTTGCATCAATTCCACTTCGGCGGCAGTCAAGTCTGCATTGCCTGCAATGACATCAAATTTTACATTCGGCAATTTAATTACTGTTTGTGCGGCTGGCACAGTTTCCATTAACAAGTTGTAACTCGAATGTTGAATATCATGTTTATCAACGCCACAACCCATCGCTGCATTGCCTTGTGGGTCTAAATCCACCAGCAAAACACGTTGTTTCAATGCGGCGAGCGACGCAGCTAAATTGACGCTTGTGGTCGTTTTACCTACGCCACCTTTTTGATTGGTAATGGCAATAATTTTTCCCACGGTGTTTCCTCAATTATTTAGATGTGTGATTTTTACCAAGCACCGCTCGGCTTCAATGTGCGGTACGTTAATCGAAATCAGCGTGGTTTGTCCATTCACGGCGGCGAGTTCATCGTCAGGCGTTTGTCCTTTCATACAAAGTAACGCCCCATTTTCAGAAATCAAATGCTGCGTTAAATTCACAATTTCAAGCAAACTCGCAAAAGCTCGTGTCAGCACTGTATCAAATGGATATTCAGGTTGAAAATCTTCAACGCGACTGTGCGTCACGTTTACGTTCGGTAATTTCAATTCTAAAATCGCTTGTTGCACAAAACGGGTTTTTTTCGCATTACTGTCGAGCAACTGAAATTCAATATCAGGGCAAAAAATGGCAAGTGGAATGCTGGGCAAACCTGCGCCCGTTCCAACATCACACATTCGTTTGCCTTCCAAATACGGCAGAATAGCCACGCTATCAAGCAAATGTAAATTCACCATTTCATCACGACGGCGAATTGCTGTCAGGTTATAGGCTTTGTTCCATTTTTCGATTAACGCAATGAAAGCCAGTAACTTTGCTACTTTTTCATCGTCAGTTAGTAGATTTAGCGCGGTTAAACCGTCGCGTAATAATTTTTCTTCGTGTGTCATTCTATTTTCTTTTTTCAGTATGAAAACTATATTTTTCTTCTAAGAGCGTGTTTTAAAAGTCCAAAAACAGCGTTAAAGTCGTCCGAGCATCAGATTTATCATTGCAATATGAATGAAGGCAGTGCTTGAATCGGTTAACACTTCATAATTTTTGCTTAAGCGGCGATAACGATAAAGCCAAGCAAAAGTTCTTTCAACAACCCAACGATGTGGTAATAGTTGAAATCCTTTGACATCATCCGAACGTAAAACAGTTTCTACAATAGACATCTTTCCTAAATAAATCTGCGAATTATAAGGCTTTGAGAAATTAACAAAATGTCATTTTTTGGCTCGAGGCAAATTACCTCTCTCAGAGTAGTCAATTAGCCGACATTCCGCACCCCTATTTTGAAATTTTAGTATTTTATAACTGATGTTACGCAGCTTGAAGTTTAGTCAATTCAGCATAGGCGATTTGGGTTGCACGAATAAGCGGTAGTGCTAAACAAGTAATGCTGCTTTGGCAATGGTTCGGACAGTTTTTAAAAAGATAGAGGAAATCTAAAAATCGGCGAAAATGTAGCTCCCAAAGAAACATCAGGCTGAAAAGAAGACTTCCATGGAATTACTAAACA
>CANKON010000125.1 GCA_947484105.1 Methylococcaceae bacterium
CGCTTAAAAAATCCAACCCCGTTTGCGCTTCAACCGTATCAATAGTCGTGATAAATTGCGACAGAGGTTCTTTTCCTGTGACGGTTTGCGGTATGATGAACGCCAACGCAAAAGCAGGCTTGCTGTCCGTTTCTTCGGTGACGTAAATTTTATAAAACGCTTTTGGAATGTCGATGTGCCACAACGATGACGATAATTTTTCAGGATTTGCATTAAAAATAGGTCCTGTGATTACCCACACTTTGCCAAAATTTTTTGCAAAAAATGAAAGTTCGGCTTCTTCCAA
Organism: Methylococcaceae bacterium; assembly: GCA_947484105.1. Lineage (GTDB taxonomy): Bacteria > Pseudomonadota > Gammaproteobacteria > Methylococcales > Methylomonadaceae > UBA10906. The sequence goes on from CANKON010000125.1 coordinate 287, forward strand.
TCGTTGCCAAACTTGTTGATTTAACTTTGGACGTTGCGGACTGATGTTGGTCATCAAAAAACTGTCCGCTTGCCCGTATTTACCGTACAACACACTTATCGCATGATTTGGCGCGTTATGCCCACGATCAAAACCACTTTTGGTGTAATCATCGTGGTTGACGCGATTCAAAGCTCGCCAGTCCATTTGAAAAGACGACGGGCGTTTTAAATGTGGCGCGTTATCCATAACGGGTTTTAGCGCATATTCCACCCACAATGGATTCCCGCGCAAATCCGAATAGCCAACGATAAAACCGTTATTGCGTAACACCCGAAACCAAGTATTGGTATTCAAAATCGAAATCGCTTGCGGCTCGCCTTGATACATTAACGCAGGTCGCGCCACCCACATTTCATAACCGTAGCCGCACAAAATCAGTGTCACTATTGGCATGATGACACGCGGGTAATTCTGGATAAACCGAAGAGCGGTTAAAAAAAGCTGTAACGTTTTATTCATGGTTTAAATTTTGGAAACCCACCGTGTTTCATTTGTTGCCAATTTTTCTAATTTCCAAAATGGCGCATTCGCTTTCAATTCTTCCATCAAATAACGACACGCATCAAACGCTTCACCACGATGCGCTGACCAAACAGACACTAAAACAATCGGTTCATTTGGTAAAATGTCACCCACTCGATGCACAATCAGGCATTCCAAAATTTGCCATTTTGCTTTTGCAGTGGCGATAATTTTTATCAATTGTTTTTGCGTCATGCCGTCGTAATGCTCTAGGGTCATTGCTTTTACGTCGTCGCCTTCGTTAAAATCCCGCATCGTCCCGATAAAAATACTGGTCGCGCCAAATTTGCCTTCGAGTGCTAATTGGTTTTGGAAATTTTGAATTTCGACAAACGGTTCAAAAGCCATTTCGCAAATTTTTACAGTCATTTTCAACCGCCTGTCACAGGTGGGAAAAATGCCACTTCGTCACCATCGTGAACTAAATGCGTGCGCGGGACATAATCCATATTAACCGCCGTCAATGTATTTTCGGGCAACGCTAAATCGGGATTTGCTAACTGCCAAATACTCAAAATCGTGTGCGGTTCAAAAATATCTAATGACTCAGATGAACGCCCAAGCGTTTCTCTCAAACTCGCAAAATACCGTAACGTAATCATGATTTTTTGAATAGCGTGTAAAAATTGCGTGTTGAAAGTTCGGCGATTGAATTCAGTGAAACACCGCGTAAATCCGCAACGGTTTGAGCGACGTGTTTCACATATTGCGGATAATTGGGTCTGCCTCGGTGCGGAACGGGCGATAAATAAGGTGAATCCGTTTCAATGAGCAATCGATCAGCAGGCATTTTTTTAGCGACTTCTTGAATGGCTTTCGCGCTGTTAAACGTCACAATGCCTGAAAACGAAATATAAAAATTCAAATCCAATGCGACTTTGGCGAATTCCCAATCTTCAGTAAAACAATGAATAATGCCGCCCACTTCGTCCGCATTTTCGTCACGCAAAATGTCTAGCGCGTCGTGTTTTGCTTCACGAGTATGAATAATTAGCGGCTTGTTTAAGGCTTTTGCGGCGTGGATGTGATTGCGAAAACGGTCGTGTTGCCACGTCAAATCGCCTTCGCTACGAAAATAATCCAAGCCTGTTTCACCAATTCCAATGACTTTGTCATCTTGTCCTAATGCGATTAACTCGTCAACTGTCGGTTCTTGTCCTTCGTGTTCATTCGGATGCACACCAACGGTCACTGAAATATCATCATAATCTGCCACCAATTCGCGCATCGCAGGATAGGCTTCTAAATCAATCGCAATACACAACAAATGTTCAATTTTTTCGGCACGAATGTGTTCCATCAAACACGCAAAATCATTTTGATACGGTTTTAAATCTAAGCGGTCTAAATGGCAATGTGAATCGATAAGCATAATTTTCCTTTTCTACATTGTATAAGTTGGGCGATCCGAGTGCATAGTGCCTGCTAAATACATTTCAATTTTATTTTTGACAATGACATCTTGTTCGCTAAATTGAATGCCAATACCTGCTGAACGATAACCATCTGAACCGATAGGGGTTTTCCAAATAACTTTCCCGTTAATCGGAAAACGTTCAGTTTCGGTCATGATATTTAACAGCATAAAAATGTCTGTTCCCATTTCATATTCGCGTGTTGTGGGAACAAAAATTGCGCCATTTTTTACAAACGGCATATACGACGTATAAAGTGCATTTTTATCTTTAAGTGAAAATGACAACACACTTTGATTTTGTTTTTCAGCCATAACTTAACTCCGATTGAGCATTGCCCATGCGATTAAAATTTCTTCCCATAATACTTGTTTGTTGATTTGCGTTTCAATGCGTCGCCGACTTTGCAACAATAAATCATAAAATTCGTACAATTTAAGTGGATTTACACGCGACGAAAGTTCACTTAATTCACGTTTAAAATCGGCATGATACAAATTCTTTGGCGCGATTTGATGACGATAACGCATTAAATCAATCACCCACGAACTTACCCAAAATAGTAGTGTGGCTTCGGGTAATTTTAGCCATTTTTCAGCCACTAAAATGGGATGATTTTTTTGATTTGCTACCGCTAAAAATTCTGAAAAACAATCGTGGCGTTGCGTCAAATGTTCATCGGTAGCGTATTGTTGAGCAAGTAACGGCGAGCCTTGTGCGAGATTTAAAACAATTTCCGCATTGGCTGTTTTTTGTGAAAGCCACTGTAAAATCAGATTTTTATCAGGCATTCCCATCGTGAATTTTTGGCAACGACTTTTAATCGTTGCGGGCAATTTGTTCATGCGATGCGTGACCAAAATTAAAACCGTGCGTTCCGTGGGTTCTTCTAAGTATTTCAAAAACGCATTGGCTGCTGCGTTATTCAACGCATCTGCAGGATGAATCAAAACCACGCGATAACGTTCAAACTGTGGTTTTAAACTCAGTTTTTCCATTAACGTGCGAATTTGAGCAATCGTGATATTTTTGCCCACTTCTTCAGGTTTTATGTCCATAAAATCAGGATGTGTTTCAGCGTTGAGCAATAAACAACGGCTGCATTTTCTGCAACTAAAACCGTCCAATGTCGGATGTTCACACAGCAATGCGTGCGCGAATTGTTCTGCTAAATGTTGTTTGCCAATGCCTAACGCGCCATTGATAAGTAAGGCTTGCGGCACGCGGTTCTGCTGAACGTAATTTTGTAATTGTTGCCAATCGTGGTTTTGCCAAGGATATAAACTCATCGCAACAATGGACTCAATACGTTGATAATTGTTTGTTGAACATCAGCAAGCGGCTGATTGGCTTTGATAAGTTTAATGCGTTGCGGATTGATTTCGGCTTGTAACAAATAGGCGCGTCGCACATCTTCAAAAAATTGCACCGTTTCAGATTCAAACCGATCAAATGCGCCTCGTTTTCCCGCGCGTTCCATGCCAATTTTTACAGGCGCATCGAGCAATACTGTTAAATCAGGGCGCAAATTACCTTGTACTAAATTTTCCAGCCATTCGATATGACTGATTTTCATATTTCGCCCGCCACCTTGATAAGCATAAGTCGCATCGGTAAATCTATCGCAAATCACCCAGTCGCCCCGCGCCAACGCAGGTTCAATAACGTGTTTAATGTGTTGCGCTCTGGCAGCGAACATCAATAATAATTCTGCTTCTTCGGCAATCGCTTCACTTTTTTTGTCGAGTAATAAGGCGCGTAATTTTTCAGCTAATTTAGTTCCACCTGGTTCGCGGGTCACGACAAGTGAGATATTTCGTGCTTGCAAATAGCTTTCGACAAACGCCACATTAGTCGTTTTGCCAACGCCTTCGCCGCCTTCAAAAGTAATGAATTTTCCTCTGCTCATTGGGTTTTATCTCTAATTAAATTCGACTTCGCGATTTTCATAAATGGTCACTTTATGACAGGTAATTTACCATGACAAGCCGTCCAAAATGATATTTGAAAGAAAAATAAAAACGAATAATACAAAACCATTCGGCTAAATTTGAGGACGCTTCTACAAACTTCAAAAAATTCGTGCTATGTTGCAAATTAGATTCAGGTGTTTAAATTCACCAAAATTTACATTTTCAATTCTTAACATGACGAGACAAACAAAAATGACTTTATCGATTCACGATTATGCAACTTTAACAGACGAAGAATGCGATGCTCGCATTGTGGCGGCGAAAGCCACGTTGGGCGACCGTTGTGTAATTTTAGGACATCATTATCAACGCAATGAAGTGTTTAAACACGCGGATTTTTCGGGCGATTCGTTAAAACTGTCTAAAGATGCCGCGCAATCCAATGCAGAGTTTATCGTATTTTGTGGCGTGCATTTTATGGTGGAAGTGGCTGATATTTTGTCGCGTCCTGATCAAATTGCGATTTTGCCTGATTTAGCGGCGGGTTGTTCAATGGCGGATATGGCGAATTTGATGAAAGTGAATCAATGTTGGTCAGAATTGGCGCAGGTTTTAGACGTTGAAAATGACGTTACGCCTGTGACTTACATCAATTCAGCGGCGGATTTAAAAGCGTTTTGTGGTGAACACGGCGGCATTGTTTGCACATCGTCAAACGCTGAAAAAGTTTTAGAATGGAGTTTTGCTCGCCGAGAAAAAGTGTTGTTTTTCCCCGATCAACATTTAGGACGTAACACCGCACACAGAATGGGAATGCCGTTAGATGAAATGGTGGTTTGGGATTTCACAAAACCCATGGGTGGTTTAACCGTTGAAGAAATCAAAAAAGCTAAAATGATTTTATGGAACGGTTTTTGTTCGGTACATCAAATGTTTAAACCTGAA
>CANKON010000126.1 GCA_947484105.1 Methylococcaceae bacterium
CCAAAACACATTTAACGCCCAACGTGGCAACGGTTCACCTGGATACCATTTGCCTTGACCAAAATGCGTCACTTCACCCGATGTGAATTCGTCTTGCATTCGTTTCATTAAAACATTCGCAAGTTCCCATTTTTGTTGACCTAAGGCTTCGATGTTCCATTCTGCACCGTCCATATTATCGACAGATACAAACGTCGGTTCGCCGCCTTGTGTTAAACGCACATCACCTGCTTGCAATTCGGCATCAACAAATAAACCTAACGCACGAATTTTGTCCCATTCTCTTTCAGTAAAAGGTTTTGTCACGCGCGGGTCTTCAAACATTCGCGTGACATACATTTCAACATCAAGATTGGATTCACAAATGCTGGTCATGCCCGTAATGGGTGCAGCCGATGTTGGCGTTGCTGAAACCGCCAGCGGAATATGTCCTTCACCAGTTAATAAACCTGATGTTGCATCTAAACCGACCCAACCTGCACCAGGAATATAGGCTTCACACCAAGCGTGTAAGTCAGTGAAATCCGCTGTTGGTCCTTCAGGTCCATCGAGCGGTTTTTCATCGGCAGTAAGTTGAATTAAATAACCCGATACAAAACGCGCTGCAATGCCCAAATTCCGCAGAATCTGAACGAGTAACCACGCGCTATCACGACATGAACCTGACTTTTTGGCTAAGGTTTCTTCGCAGGTTTGAACACCAACTTCCATGCGAATTAGATACGAAACTTGTAAATAGACTTTCTGATTCACATAAACCAAAAAGTCGGTCATGTTGATGTCAGCGGGTAAATCCTTTTTAAAATAAAGCAGCCAATCTTTTAATAAAATGCCCGCTTTTTCAGTTTCCAAAAATGGCGCAAGTCCAACTTTTAACGTGTCGGGATAATCAAAAGGAAAATGGTTTGCCCAATCTTCAACAAAAAATTCAAACGGGTTAATCACCGTCATATCCGCAAGCAAATCAACCGAAATATCCATTTCTCGTGTCGGTTCTGTGAACGTCACCCGCGCAATGAAATTACCGTAAGAATCTTGTTGCCAATGAATGAAATGTTTTTCAGGTTTGACACTCAATGAATACGCTAAAATTGGCGTTCTACTGTGCGCAGCAGGGCGCAAACGAATTTCATGCGGCGTAGCGACAACGGGGCGATCAAACACATAATGTGATTTATGATGCAATGCAACGCGAATAGTCATAATGGTCAACTCGTAAAAATTTTATGTTTAAAGAGTGACGAAACCGATAATTAACTTAGCCAGTTTGGATTAGGCAACGACGCAAAAACATTGCGTAGACCGTCGCACCAATTGTGACTAATTTGTGAAAAATACGGATCGTCTTGGGTAATATGTTGAAAATCTAATTGAAAACTGTTGTATTTGTAACAAACTAAGTCAATCGGAAAACCAACCGACAAATTGCTACGCATGGTGGAATCAAACGACACAAGCGTACATTTCACGGCATCATTTAACGGCGTTTCTGGTCTTATCACACGGTCAATAATCGGTTTACCGTATTTGGTTTCACCGATTTGAAAATACGGATTTTCTTCGCTGACTTCGATGAAATTGCCTTCGGCATAAATCAAAAATAAACGCATTGGTTCATTTTTAATTTGTCCACCAACAATGAAATTGACCGTTGAATCAATGTTTTTTTGCGTTAAAAAAATCGCGTCACGTTCACGCACTTCTCTTAAACATTCACCGAGTAATTGCGCGACATCAAACATTGAATCTGCATTTAAAATGTTGCGACGTTCTGGATGACGACTATGTTGTTCTACTAAATTGATTGTCGTTTGAGTAATCGAAAGATTTCCCGAACTTAAAACGACAATCGCGCGGTCGTTAGCATTAAAAAAATGGCGCATTTTTTTAAAACTTGAAATTTGATCAATTCCCGCGTTGGTTCTTGAGTCAGAAGCGAACACCATTCCAGAATTCAGCTTCAAAGCTACACAATAAGTCATAGTTATAATTATTTTAAGTTTGTTGTTGTGTTTGCACCGCGCTGCGAATAGGTAAGGTTTCAAATCTATCTTGACGCGCTAAATACGCATCACGAATGTTTTGGCTTAATGAATAGGTTTGACCTAAAAAATGGGTGAGATATTCATGCAGACCTTCCTCAAAAATATCTTCAATACGACCAAAATGCAGTGCGGCATGAAGTTCGCCAGCACTTCGACGTGCTTCTTTGCCTGCTGAACCGTTAATTTCAATTAACGCAGCTTCAACTTCATTCATACAGGCGTGTAACGAACGGGGCATATCGTCCCTTAAAATCAATAATTCAGCAACTCGCAACGGTGAAATGACATCACGGTAAATTTTGCGATAGGCTTCAAACGCACTGACTGATTTAAGTAATGAACCCCATTGGTAATAATCGGCAGAACTACCAACATTTTCTTTTTCAGTCAGCAAAATGTGATATTTCACATCAAGCAATCGGGCGGTGTTATCTGCACGTTCTAAAAACGTACCTAATTTAATAAAACTTAACGCAATATCTTTAATAATTGTGCCTAACGTCACGCCACGAAATAAATGCGAACGGTCTTTCACCCAATCAAAAAAATTCGCATATTTTTCATTGTCCATTTGGTTTGATAAACGATTGAGTTCTAACCAAGTGGCGTTAATGATTTCCCACATTTCAGAGGTAATCGCGCTACGAGCGGTTCGTGCATTTTCACGCGCCAATTTTAAGCAACTGTAAATACTTGATGGATTATCTGGATCGAGAGCCATGTAATGTGTGACGGCATCAGCACGCGCTAAACCGTGTTTTTCTTCATAACCTGAAGCGCAACCTGTGATATTTAAAGGCGCGTACCACAAATAGGCTTCCGTTCCTTCCACGTCACGGGGCAATAAGGACGTGCGGTGTGCGACATCTAAAACCCGCGCGATATTTTCAGCGCGTTCAATGTGACGCGCCATCCAAAATAAATTGTCTGCTGTACGAGATAGCATTTTAGTCCTCCAAAACCCAAGTATCTTTTGTGCCGCCACCTTGTGACGAATTCACCACCAATGAACCTTCACTCAGTGCGACGCGCGTTAAACCGCCAGCCACTAAACGAATATCTTTGCCAGATAAAACAAAAGGACGTAAATCAACGTGACGCGGTGCAACGCCTGATTCGACCAAGGTTGGACACGTTGATAAGGCTAACGTTGGTTGCGCGATAAAATTCGCAGGGTCTTTTAAAATGCGTTGTTTGTAGGCTTCAATTTCAGCTTTTGAGCTAGTTGGTCCAACTAACATTCCGTAACCGCCTGAACCTTGAACTTCTTTGACCACTAATTCGGGCAAATGTGCTAACGCATATTTCAAATCGTCTTTTTCGCTTAATCGCCACGTTGGAACGTTTGACAATAATGGCGTTTCACCCAAATAAAACTTAATCATTTCGGGAACATAAAAATAGGTGGATTTGTCATCGGCAACACCTGTTCCTACGCCATTTGTCAGCGAAACATTGCCGCTGTAATACGCATCTAACAAACCAGGCACGCCAAGTGTTGAATCAGGACGAAATACGAGAGGGTCAAGAAAATCATCATCAACGCGACGATAAATCACATGAACTTGTTGAGGGCCTTCGGTGGTGTGCATATACACTTTTTGTTGATGCACAAATAAATCTTGTCCTTCAACAAGTTCAACACCCATTTGGCTCGCTAAAAAAGCGTGTTCAAAATACGCGCTGTTGTATGAACCAGGAGTCATTACAACAATCGTTGGATTACTCACGTTTGCAGGAGCCGATTCACGCAAGGTATCAAGTAACATTTGCGGATAATGTTCGACAGGTTCAACGGCGTGACTAGCAAATAATTCAGGAAATAAACGCATCATGGTGTTACGATTTTCAAGCATATAAGACACGCCTGAAGGTGTACGCAAATTATCTTCTAAAACAAAAAAATCATTTTCAGCGACACGGACTAAATCAATGCCCGCAATGTGTGCATAAACGTGATTTGGCAAATCAACGCCAATCATTTCAGGGCGATACAAAGCATTGCCAAGCACCTGCTTTTCACTAATCACGCCTGCTTTGATAATGTCTTTGTCGTGATAAATATCATGTAAAAACGCATTCAACGCTCGCACCCGTTGTTTAATGCCTAATTCCAATTTGCGCCACTCAGAACCGCTAAAAATACGCGGCACAATATCGAATGGAATCAATCGCTCTGAACCCGACGACTCGCCATAAACGGCAAACGTAATGCCTAATCGTCTAAATAATAATTCAGCTTCCGCGCTTTTGCGTTCTAGCGTGCCATTAGATAAATTGCTTTGCCAGTGTTGATAATGTTGATAAATATCACGAATTTCCCCGTTAGTTTCATACAGTTCGTTAAAATATTTTGTTGCGTTTCTATTCATATTTATTGCCAATCGAATATAGTGATATTTAATGTTCAGCAATACCTATGCCAGTTAATAACCAATTGTAATTTAAAGGTATTTTTAAAATATAAATTTTTATCTTGGTGTAAATGAGAGCTTGAGCTGGCTAATTTGCACCATTTTGGGGCATTAGTGTGTAAATACTAAAAATTTGGCAATTTTTAACGAAAGGGGCTGGCAGTTTTTAGAGCATGAATTCTCAATATAAGTTTTTAGAGCATGAATTCTCAATATTAAGTAAGACTTGTAGAAAGTACGACAGTGTCCATTACTAATGGATTTGAGTCGCTTACATCCACACCATAAATAGCGGATTTTTTCGCTACTAATGGATAAATTCAAAAATTTGAGAATTAAGGTGCTTCATAATAGTAGTGAAAGGGATTAGGGCGCATTTTGCATTGACATTGCTACCCCTTGTACTTTAAAGTTAGCTCCGCATAAATTAGCGTAACAATTTTAACTATAACTATAACTTTTTTGGAGTGTACATCATGGCAAAACCATTGATTCAAATGGCATTAGATTCATTAGATTTCGACGCAACTATTTCATTAGCAAAACAAGTTGCACCATTCGTTGATATTTTCGAAATTGGCACACCTTGCATCAAACACAACGGTATCAACTTAGTTAAAGCGTTGCGTGCAGAATTCC
>CANKON010000127.1 GCA_947484105.1 Methylococcaceae bacterium
TAAACAGCGTGTGATTCGGGTTCACTAAAAATAGCAACCAGTAAATTCGCGCCCGTCACTTCAATTTTTTCTGACGCTTGTACGTTATAAACGGAACGTTGCAAAACCCTCTGAAAACCTAACGTTGGCTGCGTGTCGCGTTTTGTATTTTCGGGTAAATAGGAAATCGTATCGTCAATAAAACGCGCTAATTGTCCGCGCAACCATTTAATATCCGCATCGCAGGCTTCCATAACAGGAATGACATCGGGATTTTCAAGTAACCCAAATAACAAATGTTCAACTGTAATAAATTCGTGCCGACGTTCACGCGCCGATTTGAACGCCGTATTTAATGTGGCTTCTAAGGCTTTACCTAACATAATTAAATTTCCTCCATTTCGCATTTCAGCGGATGGTCGTTTTCAGATGCAAAAGAATTAACGATATAAACCTTTGTTTCGGCAACATCTTTGGAATACGTCCCACAAATTCCAACGCCGCGCGTGTGAACTTGTAACATGACAGCGGTCGCTTGTTCCTCGGACATTCCAAAAAAATTGACCAAAATTTCAATCACAAAATCCATTGGCGTAAAATCGTCATTGAGCAAAATCACGCGATACAATGACGGTTTTTTTAATTTTGGTTGCGCGTTTAAAACCGCTAAATCGTCGTCAAAATCGTGAAAAAAAGGGTGGAAGTCAGACATAAAACCTAAGATATAAAAAGTAAGTAAAAATGAACTATTCGGTTCGTTCACTGGCTTGAGTAATGATGCTGCGCTCGGGAACGCTGTGCGTTAACCAAACATTTCCACCAATAATTGAACCTTTGCCAATGGTCACACGACCTAAAATGGTTGCTCCTGCGTAAATTACAACGTCATCGTCAACAATTGGATGACGCAAATTTCCTTTGATGAGAACGCCGTTATCATCTTTTTGAAAGCGTTTTGCACCCAGTGTGACCGCTTGATATAACCGAACGCGCTGTCCAATAATTGCAGTTTCACCAATCACAACACCTGTTCCGTGGTCGATAAAAAAGCTTTCACCAATTTGTGCGCCAGGGTGAATATCAATCCCTGTTGCAGAATGTGCCAATTCAGCAATCATTCGCGCAACAAGCGGAGCGCCTTGTGAATACAAAATATGCGCCAATCGATGATAAATCACCGCGTTAATACCGGGATAACAAACTAGCACTTCGTCGGGTGTTCGTGCCGCTGGATCGCCTTCGTAAGCCGCTTGAATATCACTATCAATCAACGCACGAACTGTCGGTAATTGTGCGGTAAAGTGGCGCGTAATTAAAATCGCTTGTTGATGCGCCGTTTCGTCGATGCCTTCACTGCCCGAAATAAACTGCAATTCGCGACGAATTTGTTTAAATAATTCATGTAGCACACGATCTAGCGTGAAACCCACAAAATAATCGATACCTTCTTCGGTTAAATCGGGGCGTCCTAATCGATTCGGAAAAAGTACGGCTAACAAGCCGTCTAAAATTTCTTGCAACTCTTTTCGAGACGGTAATTTTGGCGGTTTGTTGCGACGTTTTCGACTTTCCAAAGATTGCACACGCAATTGCCGTAATTGTGCAACAGCTTCTTCTACGCCCCAATGATATTGTGTTATTTCATTCATTTTATTTAAGTATCGGAAGCCATTTTTACAAAATTGAACAACGGTTGCGTCCTTGATGTTTAGATTCATACAAGGCTTTATCGGCTCGCTCAAATAAACTGTCCTCAGTATCACCATCCATAAATTCAGTTACCCCACATGAAATGGTGATAGGAACCGCCATCCCATTTGCATTAAATCCTGTTTTTTCAATCACTTCACGCAATTGATTAACCAACAATAATGCAGAATCTTTATTGGTATTTGGCAGCAGCATCACAAACTCTTCACCCCCAAAACGTGCAATAAAATCGGTGTCACGAGTGTTAGTTTCCAATTGTTTAGCCGTTAAAGTGAGAACCTTATCACCTGATTTATGTCCGTAAGTGTCATTGATATTTTTAAAATGATCAATATCCCAAATCGCTAATGTCAGCGGCGTTTGGTATCGATTATGACGGGCAATTTCTTCTTTTAAGCGTTTGTTATACGAATTACGATTAGGCAGTCCCGTCAGTGTATCGTGTGAGGCTTGCGTATGAACGACTTTCAATTCGGCTTTTAAATTTTCAGATTCCAATTCCATTGCAATCATTTTATTTACCAATTCCGACATGTGATTTTGGAATTGCAATTGGTTTTCTTTATCTTCTTGATAATGTGTTTTTATATCTGTCGCAATCGTTTTAAAACAGGTATTCACCATTTCTTTCAACGAATCAATCGAGGCTGTTTTAATCGCGTGCGTCTGTAATTCTCGAATTTGAGTAAAAACAGATTGATCCAATTTATTGCGGTGTTTAACTGACGCAGTCACTGAATTATCAGCTTGCGTGACAAGAGTATTTAGTTCTGATAATTGCGTGGTAATACTCAATAAAAATTGATCAATGTCTTGTTGTTCAGCTTCGTTAAATTCTTTAACTTTGAGTAGAAATTGAACCAAATTAGTCAAAATTTGTTCGTATGCCAGAGTCGATTGCTGCGGATTTAACAAGGCTTCTTGAATCGACTTTGATTCTTCCGTAAAAATTTCAGGAATGCCTAATACGGCTAGATATTGCAAAACTTGTTCACTGACGATATTCACGTCAATATGGATAATTTCTTCGTTTTCGGATTCTACTTTTTCAAGTGGTGGTGGTTGAGTTTCGATGATTTTTAAAATTTCGACAAACAAATCTGTTGGTTGCTCAATAATGTTTGCGTCACTTTCAAGGGATTTTTGAAGTTCGCGTAATGCCGTTTGTTGCGTCGATTCGGTGTGTTGCTTGGATAAAAAATCAAACAACAAACCTGCATTCAAAGTTTTTTTGGGTTTTGGAACATTTTTAACAGATTCCGTGAAATTTTTTAACTCCAATTTCAATGCAGTCGGGTCGAGTTCATTTTTCACGTGATTACGAACATGCACTAAAACTGGATCCAGGTGCTTGTTATGCCCTTCACTTAAAATTGAAAGTTGAATCACAAATTGGCGTAACAACTTTTCTTTTTCTTGATGCAAACGTTCTATTTTGTTCTGTTCGTCGAAAAGATTGAGGTATTTTTTACGCCATTGTTCACCCAAATCTTCATTATGTTTATTGAAAAAACTCATAACTCCCCTACTCTCTTTTCGACGTGTGAAACCATTATTTTTTCACGGCACTTTCTTGCTCGATTAAACGATTCATCACTTCAATCATTTTTTCGTGTGAACCTGCGACGGGACCGCTGGTTTTGTATTTGCCGTTAATTACGATAGCAGGTACACCAGAAATTCCGTATTTTGCAGCCAATTGTGACGCTTGACGCACTTTCGTATCCACTAAAAATGAACTGTAAGCCGCTTTGAAATCTGCGTCATTAACACCGTGCGCTGCAAAAAATTTTGCTAATTGTTCTTCGGTTTCTAAATGCTCTTTTTTGATTTGAATCGCATCGAAAAAATCTTGATGAACTTTATCAACAACACCTAACGCTTCGGCGGTGTAATAGGCTTTGGCGTGTTTGCCCCACAAATCGCTAAATACAGCTGGTTGACGAATAAATTCTACATTTTTCGGCAAGGCTTTTACCCATTTTGCAAGCGTTGGTTCAAAGTCAAAACAGTGTGGACAGCCGTACCAAAAAAATTCAATCACTTCGACTTTTTTCGCATCGCGTGTCGGTTGTGCGGGTGTCACTAATTCATAGCCAGTGGGTTCAGCCGCTTGAGCAGGATTAAATGTCGCCGCAACCGCTAACGACAACGCAAATAAACTGTTTTTTGCAAATTTTTTAAGCATTCTTATTCTCTCTTATTTCATTATTGAAATGCGTGTTGCAACGGCTTTAATTTCAGCATCCGACATTTTTACTGCAATCATGTGCATCATGTTTTCATTATTATTACTACGTTTACCTGATTTGAAATCGGTTAACGCTTTGATAATGTAATCTTTATGTTGCCATTTCAATTCGGGGAAACCAGCAGGTTGATTGCCTTCGCCATGAGGACCGTGGCAAGCAATACACGCCGACACTTCACGTTTTAAATCGCCATTGCGATATAAATCACCACCCAATTTTACCATTTCTTCATGTTCCGATTTTTCTTCTGGTGAATCGAAAACTTCTTCGGGTTCGGGCGATTCTTTTTGAACAGAATAATAATTTCCTATGTCAATCATATCGTTTTCAGTCAAAGACATAGCAATGTTTGCCATCATGGGGTCTTTGCGTGTGCCGTCTTTAAAGGCTTTAAGCTGATTGACGATGTAGCCTGAATTTTGTTGCGCGAGTTTTGGAAACATCGGCATTGTGCTGTTTCCGTGTTCACCGTGACAACTTACGCATGAAACGGATTTCGCTTTCCCCGCATTCACGCTGTCGGCGTGTGTCATTTCAGCGTGAACGTGTGAAATACCACCACCCAAAAAAACGGTTAAAGCAACGGCGAAACTTTTTTTCTGCATCGGATTTTCCTTGAAAAGAGTGAACGAAAGCGCGTTAAGTGTACACAAAGCCGCGTGTGTGCTTAAATTCTACTCCAAATCACACTTTCAAGCGAGAGACCATGAACCCACTTTATCACCAAGCTAAATTCATCAACAGTTCACCCGATTTAAAATTTACACCGCCTGATTTAGGCTTGGAAATTGCGTTTGCAGGACGTTCAAATGCGGGAAAATCGAGTGCGATTAACACATTAACTCGTCAAACAGGTTTAGCACGAACCAGTAAAACACCTGGTCGGACGCAAATGTTGAATTTTTTTGAAATTGCAGATCAGCAGAGGTTTGTCGATTTACCAGGTTATGGTTACGCAAAAGTCCCATTGCCTGTTAAAAAAAAATGGCATCAACTGATGGAAACGTATTTAACAAAACGAAAATCGTTGTGCGGCATGGTTTTGGTGATGGATGTTCGCCATCCATTGACGGAATTTGATTGGCAAATGATTGAATGGTGTCAACATACAAAATTACCGCTGCACATTATTTTGACGAAAGCAGA